>NZ_JBFUIU010000334.1:0-9540 GCF_056401695.1 Variovorax sp. P4_D9 | reverse complement strand
GCCGTGTCCTTGCCGTGAGTGGCAGCCGCACGCGACAAGATGGCCAGCAGGTCGTTCGGCGTCATCCAGTCGATCGATCGCCAAATGGCCAGGAGGGGCTCGTGATGGGCTACCACGCGCAGCAGCGTTCGATGGGCCTCACGCAGCTTGTCTGTGCGCAGGTACATCTGTGCCGTCTGGATCTCCTTGATGATGAGCATCCAATAGAGTTCGGAGACCTGCACATGGGTGATCCATGCATGCTCTCCGGGATGATCGCTGACCGTGCGCTGCAGCGAATGGAGGGCGTCGGTCTGCATCCATGCGCTGTAGGGCGTCTGCCCGATCGCGGTACTGGTCGATGCGTGGTCGTCGATGTTGGTGGGGGTATCGCTCACTY
This sequence comes from Variovorax sp. P4_D9, assembly GCF_056401695.1. Lineage (NCBI taxonomy): Bacteria > Pseudomonadati > Pseudomonadota > Betaproteobacteria > Burkholderiales > Comamonadaceae > Variovorax > Variovorax sp. P4_D9. The sequence continues at coordinate 9,161 of NZ_JBFUIU010000334.1, read as the reverse complement.
GAGGCTCCTGGTTGTGGTTGCGTGGGTCGGTTCACTTGAGACGGGCGCGAAGGATCCGCTCGATCTGCTGCGCGATCCGCAAGAGCGCGCCGTCCTGACCTCGCCTGGCGACGATCTGCAGCGATGCCGGAAGGCTGAAGTCCGCCGAAGCCAGGGGAATCGAGATCGCGGGCAGTCCCGCGACATTGAAGGGCGCGGTATAGGTCATCAATGCCTCGCGGACCGTGCCGGACCATTCGCCGATCGATGCCGTGCGCGCATCCAACAGCGGCGCGGTGCAAGGGCAGGTCGGCAGGAGGAGGTAGTCGACCGTTGACATGGTCTGTTGCAGGTTCGCTGCAAAGCGCCATCGGGTCTGCTGTGCTTGCGCATAGTCGCGAAGGGCCATGGTCTTCGCACGCTCCAGCCTCTCGATGGTCTCGGAGCCGTAGTGCGTGGCAATGCGATCCCAATCGTTCCGCCTGAAGTGTTCGACGGCGCCTTCGGTCAGAACGATGTTCGCGAATGCCTCGTAGACGGTGTCGAACAGACCGGGCGTGTCGACCTTCGCGCACGCAAAGACTTCTTCGAGGCATTCGATGGCGTCATTGAAGGCCAATGCGATCTCGGGACTCAGCGGGACCGGCGCAATCTCGTGGATGACGCCAAGGCGTGCGGAAACCCACGCATCGTCTTGGGGGCCCTTGATGTGAAAGGCGCCCGCCAGAACGACGACGTCATCGACGCTCTCCCCAAGGAGACCGGGGTGATCCAAGGTCGGGGCCAATGGAAACACGCCTCGGGTGGAGAGGGTGCCGAAGGTCGGCTTGAAGCCGACGACGCCACACAGCGCAGCAGGAATCCGGACCGAGCCGCCGGTATCCGTGCCCAGCCCCGCCGCGACAGCACCGTACGCGATCGCCGCGGCAGCACCACCGCTGGAACCACCGGGAATGCGGCTTCTGTCCAGGGGATTCAGGGTGACTCCATAGACCTCACTGGACGTGGTGACCCCCCACGCGAATTCGTGGGTCGTGGTTTTGCCGATGGGGATGGCACCTTGTTCCACCAGCACCTTCACGATGTCGGCATCGGCGGTCGGCACATGGCCGAGATAGGCGGCCGAACCGTACCGGGTTTCAACATCCTTGGTGTCGATCAGATCCTTGATACCGATCGGTAACCCTTCAAGCGGCCGTTGACTGCCTTCCGCATAGCGAAGATCGCTCTCCGCGGCAGCCTTCAAGGCACGATCCCAGTCGATGACCGAGAAGGCGTTGACGCATCGATTGCAGGCCTCCGCTGTGTCGAGCGCTTGCTCCGTCAGCGCGATCGCAGTCAGGCGCTGTGTCGCAAGGGTGTCGAGTGCTTGGCGAAGGCCCGGTGTGCGCGAGGCCGCGCTGGATGGCTGACGGATGTTGCTCATGGGGTGGCGTTGGCAATGAAGACTTGACTCTGGAGCGGAAAGATATGCCAACCGACATCCGCCGTGTGCTGGTCTTTGCCGAACGTAGCGTCCAGGAACGTGGACGACGGAAATGCGATAGATCGTTCGCCGTTCCGGAACCCAGCGTGCAAGAAGTGCCGGCTTCTCAAGGGGTGTGGATGAACCTAGAGTTCTCGAACGCCGAGCCCATTGGGTTGCGAGCTTCTACCAGAGACGTTGCCAGAAATGATGGAGTACGCCGTGCAATTGACTAAGTGCGATGCGATGACGATTGATGTGCCACTGATGGAAATGGCGAAGGCGGCTCGCGCTGCCATGGCGGATCCTGCCCGCGCCACCGTCATGGGCGAAGAGGCGAACCCGCGCTTCGAGCTGTTCCATGCGGCGAGCTCGCTGTGCTCGCAGAAGGTACGAACGGTGCTCCATGAGAAGCGGCTGTCCTATCGTTCGAACGACATGGTCATCCTGTGTTCGATGGGAAGCGACGGGGTCGTCATCCCGGCCGAGCACTACAGCCCCGCCTACGTCCGTCTGCGGCTGATCGCCGGCCGGGAACTGGACCGGGAATTCGTTAGCGGATACAGCGGGCGGACGTCGGTCGAAACGGAAGGTTTCGATCCTTGTGTCGTGCCCTTGCTCATCGATCACCAGGCCGGCCGCGTGATCGCGGATTCCCTGCGGATTTGCTGCTATCTCGATGCCGTGTCGCGGGAATCCGTCCGGCTCGTCCCGGACGAGATCGAAGCGCTCGCCGAGGTGATGCGTCAAGTGGGCATCGTCGACAGGATCCCGAACGGGGCGCTGCTCTATGGCTTTCATCCGGACGCGGACAGGCGGCCGGCCATACTCAAATCGGTGATGGAGACGGTCTATGAGTACAAGATCGTGGCGCTGGAGGGGTTGATGGCCGCCAATGCGGGCGAGCCTGAACTGGTCGCTGCCTACCGCGCGAAGATCACGAAGGAGATCGGCGGCAAGGCGGTGCGCCACGACGCGGCGTTTCAGCGCGCCGCCCGGATGCATGTGGGCGGTCTATTGACGGATCTCGACCGTGCGCTGAGCGGGCAACCGCTCCCTTATCCGAAGGGAAGCTCCTTTTCGCTCGGCGATGTAGTGTGGGGTGTCAATCTCGTTCGCCTGGCATACCTCGGTTTGGCATCGATGTGCGACGAGCTTCCCAACGTCGGGCGGTATTTCGACGCGCTCGTCCGGCGGCCATCGCTGTGCAAGGAAGCGATCCAGGCTTCAATCGAGAGTCTGCCGCACTCCGACGCCATGGACGCGTTCGCGGACTGCCGCGATGCGTTCGCTGCGTAAGCGCAAAGAGCGAGGCCGCCCGGATTGACGCGCGGCTCAGCGGGCGTCGGGCACCAGCTCCACCCATGCGGGCTGGCCCTTGACTCGCGCGACCCATTCGCGAATGGAAGCAAAGCGGTCCATGTCGTATCCACCTTGAGCGGCCAGCGAGACATAGGCGAAAACTGCCGTGTCTGCGATGGTGTAGCGCTCGCCGACCAGCCAAGTGCGTCCGAGCAGCCAGCGATCCAGCTTCTCGAGCGCCGGATAGCCTTCGGCATGAAACCGTTGGATCTCCTGCTGCCTGCCACTGGCCAGGCCGTGCAGATGCCAGACGCGCGGTACGGCGATCGCCTTTTGCAGATCGGCCTGTTCGAAGAACAGCCAGCTCGTCACTTCCGCACGGGCATAGGGATCGTCCGGCAGGTAGGGCGTGCCTTGCGCCAGGTAGAGCAGGATTGCGGCCGACTCCACGATCGTTCGACCATCCTCGAGCTGCAGAACGGGGACGCGTGCGAAGCGACTGATCTTGCGAAATGCGGCTTCTTGCGTATCGCCCTTGCCGATATCGAGCGTGATGCGCTCGAACGGAAGTCCAAGCTGGCTCAGCAGGATGCGCACCTTCCACGAGTTACCCGACAAGCGACTGTCATAGAGGCGCAGCATCTGTTGACTCCATCATCGATTGCATTCGCCGATGATTTTCACACCAACAGCGCGATGCGAAAAGTGTCAGCCAGGGTGATGACGCGCTGCCGAAGGGCAGCGAAACGTAGTGTTGGGCACACCAGTGAAAATTCGCCGGCCGCGACCGACGAATGGCCGAGGCCGAGAAGCTGCCTGCGGCGCAGCGCATTCATTTGGGAATTGGCTTTCACGCGGGTTCTTTCGTCACAGAGACTTCAGGAAGTCGATCATCTTGCGGCGATCGTCGGCGCTCAGGGCCTTGAACCGGTCGCGGCTGGCCTGCGATCTCCTCGTAGCGGTCGATCTTTCAACCCGGCCTGGCGGCCGTCGTAGTTCTTGCCGCCGTCCGTCACCAGCCCTTGCGACAAGCGACCGCCGAACCGCCCGATGAGCTCGCCGGTACTCCCGTCGCGCCGGCCGATGTAGCAGTGCGGGAAATTCCCATACATACACCATTGCGGACGCATGACTCGCCTATCGGAAGTTATGCAGATTCGCGCGGCTCGCCGCCTCGTCGAGTGCTTGGTGATGCGGAATGCGGTCCTTCCACGCCATTCGATGTCGCGGGGAAGCCCCGACGCAGACGGAGAGTGACTGGGCCATGGAGGTGCCTCCGGGTTGCTGCGCGCATGTTGGAGATCCGCAAAATTGCCCTGAGAGCTGCCGCGTGGTCGGAGCCGGACAGGGTTTCTGTGGGTCGGATTCATGGACCGCCGGTGATACCCTCTACCGCGTCCCAATCAACCCAAGCCCAGACACACAACATGCGCACCCCAAGGACCCTGTCGACCGCCCGCCAAACATTGCTGGGACTCGCCGCCGTCGCGGCATTCACCGGCGCCGCACGGGCCGACGTACTCGACGATGTCAAGGCGCATGGCGTGCTCAAGTGCGGCGTCACGTTGGCCGCGCCCGGCTTCTCGGCCGAGGACAACGCCGGCAAGCGCGAAGGCTTCGACGTCGACTTGTGCAAGGCCATCGCCGCCGCGACGCTCGGCGACGAGACCAAGATCCAGCTCGTGCCGATGGATCTCAAGACCGCCTTTGCCGGCCTGCCCACCGGCGCGGTCGACGTGCTCACGCACCGCTTCACCTGGACGCAAAGCCGCGACGTGAGCGGTCTCAAGTTCCCGAAGGTCATGTTCTTCGACGGCCAGGGCTTCGCCGTCACCACCAAGTCGAAGGCCAGCAAGATCGCCGACCTCAACAACGCCACCATCTGCACCGCGCAGGGCAGCACGTCGGAACTCATCGTCGCCGACTACTTTCGCGCCCACAAGCTCAAATACAAGATCGTGACCTTCGCCTCGCAGGAGCAGGCGTGGGATGCCTTCGTCGGCAAGCGCTGCGACGCGGCCATCAACGACCGCTCGGGTCTGGCCGCGCGCCTGGCCAAGCTGCCGAATCGCGATGAATTCAAGGTGCTGGCCGAGACGGTTTCCAACGAACCCATCGGCCCGATCGTTGCGCAGGGACAGCCGCGTTGGGAAGCCGTCGTGCGCTTTACGATGAACGCCCTGGTGGCGGCTGAAGAACTTGACATCACGCAGGCCAACGTCGACGAGCAACGCAATTCGCAGAGCCCGGACGTGCAGCGCCTGCTGGGTACCACGGGCGACTTCGGCGTCAAGCTCGGCGTGAACGCGGACTGGGCCTACAAGGCCATCAAGGCCGTGGGCAACTACGGCGACGTGTGGGACCGCAACGTCGGCCCGAAAACCGCCCTGCGCCTGGACCGCGGCCGCAACGCGCTGGTGGCCAATGGCGGCCTGATGATGGCGATTCCGGTCCGTTGAAGGGGAGCGAGAGAGGGCGCCCCGCGCGCCAGGTACGCGCATGATGACCCCTCGCCGCTCAAAGATGTCTCGCGCCGTTCTCATGGAACGGCTGCCGGGCTATGTCGGACAGGTCTTGCTCGTGGCCCTGATCGGCTGGCTCGCGTGGCGCGGAATCGCCAACTTCCTGGGCAATGCGCACACGCTTGGCGTCTCCATCGGCTACGGCTTCCTGCGGACCGAGGCGGGCTTCGAGATCGCGCAGACGCTGGTCCCGTTCGGCCCGGCATCGACCTATGGCGACGCCATCATCGTGGCCGCGCTCAACACGCTGCTGGTCGTGGCGCTGGCGATCGTGTTCAGCACGCTCATCGCACTCTTCATTGCGTTCGGCCGGCTCAGCACGCATCCGCTGGTCCGTGGCGCCKCGACCCTTTACGTGGAGGTGTTTCGCAACATCCCCATGTTGCTGCAGATCTTCTTCTGGTACTTCTCCGCGATGGCCCTGCTGCCGGACGTGGGCGACAGCCTGCACCTCGGCCCCGCGTTGCTGAACAACCGCGGGCTGTTCCTGCCGCGCCTGTTGATGTCGGCCACGGGTGGCTTCGGATGGGACATACCCGTTGTCGAAGGCTTCAACATCAGCGGCGGCTTCGCGCTGTTGCCTGAACTGATCGCGCTGACGCTCGGCCTGTCGATCTACAACAGCACCTTTCTGGCCGAGATCTTTCGCGCGGGCATCCTGTCGGTACCGCGCGGCCAGTCGGAGGCCGCGGCCTCCGTGGGACTAAGCGGCGTGCGCGCCGCCTTGCTGGTCGTCCTGCCGCAAGCCCTGCGCGTTGCATTGCCGCCGGCTGCCGGGCAGTACCAGACGCTCGCCAAGGCCTCATCGCTTGCCGCGGCCATCGGCTACCCGGACGTCATGCAGATCGTCGGCGGCACGGTGCTGAGCCAGACCGGCCAGGCGCTCGAAGCCATGGCGCTGGTCGTCGTGCTGTATGCGGCCATCAATCTCACCATCGCGTTCCTGGTGAACCTGGCCAACCGCCGCTTGTTGAAACGCCATGGCCGCTGAGACGAGCCGCTTTCTGCGCGAGGCGCTGGTTGATCCACGGCCTGCGCCGGTGGCCACGACCCCTGCGCTCACGCGCTGGCGCCGGGCCTGGTTTCCGGGTCCGGCGATGGGCTTGCTCTCGTTGCTGTTGCTGGTCGCGTTCGTCCTCGCGGGCTGGCGCTTCCTCGATTGGGCCGTCGTGCACGCGCAGTGGACCGGCACCTCCAGCGACGCCTGCCCGGACAGCCGCGGCGCCTGCTGGGCCTTCGTGACCGCGCGGTGGAAGCCCTGGCTGGTCGGCGACTATCCATCGAATCAGTTGTGGCGCGCCTGGACCTGCTTCGCGGGGTTCGCATTGTTCTGGACCTGGGTGATTCGCCGCGCGCACGGCGCGAGCCTGCAGCGCGTGTTGATGGGCTTCGTGTGGATGCCGGTGCTGTTCTTCCTGCTGTTGCTGGGCGGCGGCATCCTGCCCTACGTGCCACCGACGCGTTGGGGCGGCCTGCTGCTCACGCTGGTCGTCACGCTGGCTACTTTTGCCACCGCGCTGCCGTTGGGCCTGGCGCTCGCGCTCGGCCGCCGCTCGCGCCTGCCGGTGGTGCGCTGGCTCTGTGCCGCGTTTGTCGAGTCCATGCGCTCGGTGCCATTGCTGGTCGTGCTGTTCATCGCGGCCACCTTGCTGCCGATGTTCCTGCCCAGGGGCTCGAACGTCGACCTGTTCTCGCGCGCGCTCGCCGCTTTCGCGCTGTTCAACGCGGCGATGGCGGCGGAAGTCTTTCGCGGCGGATTGCAGTCCATCGGCCGGGGCCAGTTCGAAGCCGCTACGACGGTGGGCCTGAGCGACTTCATGGCCTTGCGCCTGATCGTGCTGCCGCAGGCCGTGACCGCCGTGGTGCCGGCGCTGGTCAACATCATGATCGCCGTGATCAAAGAGACGACGCTGCTTTCGGTGATCGGCGTCAACGACCTGCTCGGCGCGGTGGAGACAGGCGCCAAGTCGCCCGGCTGGGTGGGCGACGCCAACATCCTGACCTCGGGCCACGTCTTTCTGGCGCTGGCCTACCTTGTCGTCTGCTGGGGGCTCTCGCGCTACAGCCGCCGGCTCGAAGCCTCGCGCTGACCCCGATTGAATCCTCGAATGACGAACACGCCTCCCGAAGAAGCGAATGCCACCGCCGTGGTGCGGATGACTGACATCAACAAGTGGTATGGCGACTACCACGCGCTGCGCGCCATCGACCTGCAGGTGGCGCCGGGCGAACGCATCGTGATCTGCGGGCCATCGGGCTCGGGCAAGTCCACGCTGGTGCGCACGGTCAATCTGCTGGAGCCCTTCCAGCAGGGGCATCTGCACGTTTGCGGCGTCGAAGTCGGCGCCGACGACATCACGCGCGCCGCACGGCTCGCCGTGAACCGGCGCGTGGGCATGGTGTTCCAGCAGTTCAACCTGTTCCCGCACATGACCGCGCTTCAGAATCTGACCGTCGGGCCGGTGTGGGGCAGCGGTGTGGGCCGCAAGGAGGCGCATGAGCGCGCCATGCACTACCTGGAACGCGTGGGACTGCGCGACCATGCGCACAAGCATCCGGCACAGCTCTCCGGCGGCCAGCAGCAGCGCGTCGCGATCGCGCGCACCCTGTGCACACGACCGCAGGTGGTGCTGTTCGACGAGCCCACGGCCTCGCTCGACCCCGAAATGGTGAATGAAGTCTTGCAAACCATGGAGGCCCTGGCCGGCGAAGGCATGACGATGATGATCGTCACGCACGAAATGGGCTTCGCGCGCCGCGTCGCCGACCGCGTGATCTTCATGGACCAGGGACAGATCATCGAGACCGCACCGCCCGACGACTTCTTCGACCGGCCGCAAAGCGCGCGCCTTCGATCCTTCCTCGGGCAACTGCTCACGCATTGAGCCTGCCCTGACCACCTTTCACACAATGGAGACAAGCAAACCATGACCGTCATCGACGTCCACACTCACATGTTCACCACCCGGTGGCTCGAACTGCTCAAGAAAGAGGGCGGGCTCTACAACATCAAGACGCGGCCGGACGGCCAGCAGGAAATCTTTCGTGGCGACACGCCGGTCGTGCTCCCGCAGCGCGGCCACTTCGACTACGACCTGCGCGTGAAGCACATGGACGCCGCGGGCATAGACGTGTCGGTGGTCTCGCTCACCTGCCCCAACGTGTACTGGGGCAACGAGGACATCAGTTGCCGCGCCGCCAGGGAGTCGAACGACACGATGGCCGAGGCGCAGACCACCTACCCCGACCGCATCCGCTGGTTCACCTCGCTGCCCTGGGAATATCCGCAGCGCGCCATCGAGGAGCTGGAGCGCACCTGCGCCAACGGTGCGGTCGGCGTGATGGTGCTGGCCAACATTGCCGGCCGCAGCCTGACCGACCCGCTCTTCGCGCCCATCTGGGCCGAGATCGACAAGCGCGGCCTGCCCGTGCTCGTGCACCCGAYCGACCCGCCAGGCGTCGACATGATGGACATGACCAAGTTCGACCTGAGCTGGTCCGTCGGCTTCATGTTCGACACCACGCTGGCCATCACGCGCATGATCTTCGAAGGCTTCTTCGACCAGTACCCCAACCTGAAGATCATCGCCTCGCACGGCGGCGGCACCCTGCCCTACCTGGTCGGCCGCTTCGAGAAGGGCGACGAGGTCGAGATCCCGAGCCGGCGCCAGATGAAGCGCAAGCCCACCGAATACCTGCGCCACATTTACTACGACAGCATCACCTACAACCTGGGGGCGCTGCAGTACCTGATCTCGGTGGTCGGCACCGAGCACGTGATGTTCGGCACCGACTGGCCGCACCAGGTGCACGACACGAAGGGCGCGTTCGCCAACACGGCGAGGCTGCCGGCGGAGCAGACCGCGGCGGTGCGCTCGGGCAATGCGCAGCGC
>NZ_JBFUIU010000333.1:0-9551 GCF_056401695.1 Variovorax sp. P4_D9 | reverse complement strand
GGTCATCGGCCTCTTCGCGCAAGGTGCTCCAGCTCGTGGTAACGGCGCAGCGCTATGCGCAACTGGTCGGGCGGCAGCGGCAGCTCCTGCAGCGTGCACGACCCTTCTTGCCGGAGATGCGTGCCGTCTCTCGTGGGATCAGGTTAGCGTGCAATGCAGCGTCGCTGCAACTCCACTTTCCTCAGTGGGCATCCAGACCTCGGGCAGGAACCGCGCCGCATGTAGGCGTGCGAGGGTCGCAGCATCGATCTTGTCGATCTTGTCGGTCTTGACCTTGGCCCAGGCAATCGCGTGCACCTGCAAGGGATTGGCGATGGCCACGCGGTGCACGAACGGCGTCAGCAGCCGCACGATGACCGCCGTGTTGCCGGTGGCCTCCAGCACGACGTCGTCTTCCCTGTTCAGCGTAGCGGCAAACGTCAGCACCGCATCTCGCGCCATCGCGCAGCGGCCATGGTCCTTCACCAGGCCATCCTCCAGAATCGCAACCTGTGCGAAGTTGCGATGAACATCCAAACCGATGACTCTCATAGGCGATCTCCTGCAGTGACAAAAGCCACGGCGGAAGCTCGCGGGCAACACGACAACTACGGATTCGCGCTCGCAGTGCAACCGGGCAGATCGAAGGGGCAGCCAGTTACAGTAACACCAGCGCTAACAACACGGTATGGCAGCCGGCTGCGCTTCCGTTGTCGCTCTGGCGATTTTGTCGCCGCGCCAGCGATGGGCTATGTCTGCACTTTGTCGAGACCGGTCGTCGATGCTGAGATCTGCTTACCCAGGTGGTCCTGAAACGCCTGCGCGACCCGGTTGCGGCTGATCGTCACCCCCGGGAACTGGAGGAACTGCTGGACCTGACGGTATGGAACTACCATGGCACGCCCCATGCAGGGCTGGGCGGCCTGACGCCGCTCGAGATGATGCGCCGCCACGCCGGTTCCCACTGGCGCTGCAGTTGGGAAGCGAGGTCGGTTATCCGCAATATTCATCGCATCAGCTTGACCTACGCCGCTTCGAACGCGCCGATCCGCACCGTGATCCAGCCCGGCCTGGGCCCGGTTGCCGTGGGCATGCGGGGGGAAGGAAGGGGAGCGGGCGAAGAGGTCGTGAGGTTCGGGCATCTGCTGATCGACATTGCCGACAGCGGCTACCTAGCGCTGAAATCACAGCAGGGAGGTAAGGACGTCTGCCTTTGCCGTGCGCCGGCGTCCTCAACCTTCGCGTTCGCCCATCTGGTTGGAAGGAACATCTGGGGGGCCGAACAGTTGCCGTATGCCTGTGACGGCGGCGCGCACGGCCGTGGTCGTGTTTGGGATGTGCTCAAAGACTCGAGGGGGATCCAGCTCACCTGCGTAGTTTGAACGCGCAATGTGCCGAAAGCCCAGCACCTCCTTCAAACTCTTGGCTCCTGCTGCGTCAAGGAGTGGGTCACGATCACTCGTTGCCGTGCTTGCGAGACGGATCAGGTCTTGGTGCCAGGTCTCGCTCTTCGGCAGCTTGCCGTCGGTCTGTTCGATCGCTTGCTTGATCAGGCTTTCGAGCTGCGTGTAGATGCCTTGAATGTGCTGAGCGATGCCCGCGGCGTGGAATGACTCGTCGTAAAGTTCGGGATGGTCGGCCTTCAGCTGCGCCTGTCTCGCGTCGGCCTCAAGCATGACCGTCATGGCCCGCTCGAGGTCCTGCGCCTTCGACAGCAGAAGTGTTTGAAGAATGTGATCACCCACGGGCATGTTCTTTCATGAGCTTCACCTTGTGGAGTGGCAAATGTTCAGCGAACACCAGGTCGACGTTGACGTCCGTGAGGTGCGTCCATGCGATGTCCCAGATATCGCCTTCCGACAAGGCGCCCTTGGACTCGACAAGGACGTCCAAGTCTGACTCCGCGTCGAGCGTTTCATTGGCGCGCGCGAAGGAACCGATCAGTTCACATACAACGCCGTTTCGCCTTAGCTCGGCGAGCGTTTGCTCGATCTGCGGGCGAAGGAAGGCCCGCCGAGCATCGCTGCGATCTCGGAGAATTTCACCGATCGGTCGATGAAGAAGTGCAGGCATAAGTGGATATTAGATGATCCGGGTAGTTTCAGGCTCGCTTCAATCTCGCCTCGGTGCCTTGGGCGCCAACTTGGCGCGCGATTGATGCGTAGGCTCTTGGCTCTTCGTACGGTTGTCGAGCTGACGCAGGGCGGCTGCAGTTGCCGCATGGGTCTCCCGAAGCTGCGAGACCTCACCGTCCGCCGGGGCTTGCTGGCGCTCGAGCTGCTTGAGAAGATCGCTCGCACGCTGTTCGGCGCCAGAACTGCGCTCGCGCTGGGTCGCCAACTCAAGCTGAACAGCTTGGAACTGCATTGCCCAGGCGCCTTCAGCGTTGCGGTGTGCTGACTTTGAGTCCTGCAGGGCTTGCTGGGCTGCATCCTGTGTGGTACCGGCAGCCTCCTGGTCGACGGCGCGGGCTTTCTGCTCCTTCGCCAGCTCTGTGGTGGCCTGGCGCGTGGCCATACGCTCGCGATCGACCTCGGAGAGGAGCCGACGTTCGTGGGCCAGATGGCGTTCCTCGGATTCGTCCGCCGCGCGCTGCTTGGCGTTGAGTTCCATGGCCGACTTCTCGCGCAGGGCTTCCTTGCTGGCCACCGCCTCGTCGAGCGCCTTGCGCAGGCGCCGCACCTCGGCTTCCGCGTCGCTCAGGAGGCGGGCGGACTCCTGCTGCTGCGCGTGCATTTGGGCATCCATGGCCGTCACGGCCTGACGTGACGAGGCGAGGGCTTCATCAAGCGCGACGCGGGCCTGCTCGAAGGAGGTCTCGCGGTGCTGCAGGTCGGCGTCCTTCTGGGTGAGAGCGTCGCGCTTTAGTTCCAGCTCGCGGCGAGTCGCCTCGGTCTTCTGCAGTTGCACCTGATCAGCTTCGCGGCGGGCGACGTCCCAGAACTGCTGGGCAGCCTGGACGATGGCCAGGGGGAGCTGCTGCGCCTCGCCGTCGGCCAGCCTGCTGCCGCGGCMCTCCAGGCGCTTGCCGAGCGTGGCGAACCACCGCTCGAGCATCGGGCTCACGGTGTTGGGCGAGCCGCTGCCGCGGCGCCGCCGCTGCGCGATCGGCGTGCGCAAGGCGCGCAGATCAACCCGAATTGAAATCCCAAGGGTTGATGATCGGCACGCCGGTCGGCGCAAAGTGCCTGGTATTACGAGTAACGTGGGACGAGAGGCCAACAAAAAGGCGGGCCGCACGCCGGACATCGGAACTGACGCGGCTCAAACGGAGGAAGGAAAGCGGGAGCAGGGCAAGAAGCCGTAGCAACCGACAGTGCTGATGGCCTGTTTGACGTCCTCGTCGGTTCTCGACCCGCCGCTGCGCGAGCAGTCGCTACGTGAGCTGCCGCAGGTAGTCGGCCACGCTTGCTGCTGCTGTAGGTGCCGTTTGTGAGGGCAGTTCGGCTGGCCTTGACGCTGCCTCGGGCGCCGCGCAGGTCTTCGGAGCGTTCGACAAGCCGCTGACCRCCGCATCGACGAGCCGAACACGGTGACCGAGGACTGCGCCGCTGCGGCGCCGGCGATCGCCATAGCCGCGAGGGAGACGATTCTTCTTCTCGTTCGGGTAGCTCCGGCGTTGTGGCGTCGGCTAGTCGGCGGTCAAGCCGATGCGCTTGGAGATCTCGGCGAATCGATCGATGTCCCCAGACACGATCTTCTGGAATGCCTCGGGTCCGTCGCTCGCCGGCGTGTAGCCCAGGTCGCTCAGAATCTTCTGCACGTCGTTGCGCATCAGAATCTTTGCGAATCCTTCATACAGGCGCTTTTGAACGTCGACCGGCGTGCCCTTGGGTGCGAGCAGGCCGTGCCACTGGCTGAGCTCGTAACCCGGCAGCCCCTGTTCGGCGACCGTCGGAACGTCGGGCAGTTGGCTAAACCGCTCCTTCGACGAAATGGCCAGTGCTCTCAGCTTGCCGGCTTTGATCAACGGCATGGCGCTGGATGCAGTGACGAGAGCGATGGGAATCTGACCGCCGACGATGTCGTTCAGCGCCGGTCCGCAGCCCTTGTACGGGACGTGCAATATGTGGACGCCGGTCCGCAGTTTGATGAGTTCGCCTGCGAGATGCTGCGGCGTGCCGCTGCCGCACGAGCCGAAGGACACCGAGTTTTCTTTCGGCCTGGCCGCCGCCATGACGTCGGCGAAGGTCCTGTAGGGCGAGTCGCCCGGCACGACCATCACGGTGGCGATGTAGGCCACGTTGATGATGGCGACAAAGTCCGTCTTCGGATTGAAGGGCAGCGTCCTGAACACGCCGGGATTGATCGCGAACGAACTGTTCACCATCAACAGCGAACCCCCGTCCGCCGGCCGGCCGGCGACATAGCGGGCCCCGAGGTTGCCGCTTGCCCCGGGACGGTTCTCGACGACGGAGGCCCGGCCCAGGCTGTCGGCCGTGTGGTTGCCGATCAGACGTGCGAGCACGTCCGTGCCGCCGCCGGGCGGAAAGGTCACGGTGATTTCGATCGGCTTCCCCGCAGCCTCGCCGCTCTCGCCGGCCATCGCGAAAGGCACCTGAAGGCAGGCGACGACGAACGTTGCGAGCCCGACCAGCCGGTTGCATTGCTTCATGCCCGATTCCTTTCGTTGACCCACGTGGCCGCCGATGCCGAGCCGGCGCCGCGCACTGCCTGAGCCTGCGGCCGCTCGGCTGCAATTTCAATCGCTCTCGCGGATTCGCCGTCCGAATACGCACCTTGCACCAGCGCTACGCACGCGGCCAGGCTGTCGGAGGTCGCGGCATGGATGCGATATAGCGGATCGCCGGCGCGCACCACATCGCCGACCTGGCACAGCAGGTCGATGCCGCTGCCCTTGTCGACCGGCGCACCGGCCAGCCTCGCGATGCCGGCAATCGTCCAGCCGTCGATCCCGCTCACCAAGCCGCCATGTTCCGCACGCACGACATGGGTCAGCGCGCTCGGACGCGCCGGCCTCTCATGGGCTCCCTGCGCTTGGACGATACGCGCGAAGGCGCGGCGCGCCGCTCCCGAGTGCAGCAGTGCCTGCGCCGCCGCGCGTCCCTTCTCGGCCGAGCCCACCGCCGGATCCCAGGCGAGGATCTGGCCGGCAAAGCACAAGGCCTTCTCGCGCAGGTCGTCGGGCGCGTCGGCGTGGCTGTCGAGCACGTACAGCACGTCGCGCAACTCCAGCGCCGGACCGATGCCCCGTCCTATGGGCCGGCTGCCATCGGTTGCCAGCGCGCGCACCTGCAGGCCGATTCCCGCGCCCGTGGCCTCGAACAATGCGGCCAGTTCGAGCGCCGCGCGCTCGGTACGCAGCTTCGCGTGCGGACCGTAGGGCAGATCGATGACGACATGGGTGGCGCCCGCCGCCTTCTTTTTCGACAGGATTGACGCCACCGACCAGCGGGTTGAATCGAGACCCAGCGGCCGGGTCACGGCGTTCATCACATCGTCCAGCACCGAATGATTGAGGCGGCCGTTCCAGGCTATGCAGGCGCGCGCCTCGGCGACGCAGCGCTGCACCTCCTCGAGCGCGAGATCGACCCGGGCCACGGCTTCCATGACGTCGGCCGTTCCGGCAGCGGATGTGATGGCGCGCGACGAGGTCTTCGGCATCGCGAGGCCGTGCGCCGCCACCAGTGAGACCACGATCGGGGTGATGCGGCTGCCGGGCACGCCGCCCATCGAATGCTTGTCGACGACGATGCGTTCGTTCCAGGTCAAGCGAGGCGCCAGACTCGTCCTCACGCGTGCCAGGCTCAGGACTTCCGCGTCCGACAGGTGCTGCGTCGCGGCGACGAGGAACGCCGTCAGGTCGCGATCGGCGTACCGTCCCTCCACGATGTCGCGCAGAAGCCGCCGGTATTGCGCTTCGCTCAGCGCTTCGCCGCGTATCTTGCGCACCAGCAGGTCGTGGCTTCGAGCTGCAGGAATCATGCGCACTGCGACCTGGCTGCCGTGTGGTGCACCGAGCGCTTCGAAGGTCTCGCGCGACAAGCCGGCTTCGCCTGCCGCCAGGGCCGTGCCGACGCCGCCGACATGGACACGGGCCCACACGCGCGAGATACCGCGACCGCCAACGGCCGACAGTTCCACCTGCTCGCCGCCGTGCCATACGGGCAGGACGGATGAAAAATGAACCACGCGATCCGCGCCGCTGCGCATCTCCAGGCACCGGATCGTCGCCCAGCTGCAAAACGATTCGAGCGCTTCGACGAAGCGGTCGATGCCTTCGGCCAGGCTTGCGTCGTTGTCGACCCCGAGCGAGCGCACCGATGCCGGAATCGGCTCGCCGCGCCGGGCCAGCCGCAGGTGCGTCTCTTCCTCGCGCTCGCGCCCCCGGGCGGCAATGCGTTTCGCCAGCACCTCCGGCGCGGCCGTCACGTCGATCACGACCACGCGCGCCAGGCGCTGCGACAGCTGTGCGATGACGCTGCGCGAACCGTTGGCGACCACGTGCTGCCCAGCCTCCAACGCAGTCCGCAACGACGCGGGCAAGCCGTAACACAGACCGTGCGCGCGCCACGTCACCAGAAAGTCCCCGGCGCTTTCGCGTCGATCGAATTCCGCGGCCGAGACGCTTTCATGGTCTTCGCCCGGCGCCCCTGCCGGACGCGTGATCGTGCGTCTGGCGAAGACATGGCGCGCCTGCGACAGACGCTGCCGCGCGCCGTCGATCAGCGAGTCCTTCCCCGCGCCGCTCGGGCCGACGACGAGGAAGAAGGTGCCGCTTTCCATGTGGGTTACCGGGCTTCGTCGAGGCCGATGTCGACGGCAATCGCCGCCTGCGTGATGCGGCTCGTCGAGATGTAGTCGACGCCGGTCTCGGCGATCGGGCGGATCGTCTCCAGGCGAATTCCGCCCGAGGCCTCGATCTTCGTGCGACCTTCCACCATGCGCACGGCCTTTTGCATGTCGCCCACCGACATGTTGTCCAGCATGATCACATCCACGCCTGCCTTCAGCGCCTGAGCGACCTGGTCCAGGCGGTCGCATTCGACTTCCAGCTTGGTCAGCACCGGCAACGACCGTCGCGCGCGGGCGACCGCCGCCTCAATGCTGCCGCAGACCGCGATGTGGTTGTCCTTGATCATCACGCCGCCGTCCAGACCCAGGCGGTGGTTCAGGCCGCCGCCGCAAAGCACGGCATGCTTTTCCAGCATGCGCAGGCCTGGCGTGGTCTTGCGACTGTCGATCAGCCTGGCCGGGGTGCCCGCGATGGCGTCGACGTATCTGGCCGTCTCGTTGGCGATGCCGCAGAGTCGCTGCATGATGTTCAGCGCGGTGCGCTCGGCCGTCAGCACGCTGCGTGCCGATCCCTTCACTGCAATTAGGATCGCACCGCGCTCGACGCGTTCCCCATCGGACACGAGGACGTTCACCTCCAACGACGGGTCATAGCGCCTGAACACCTGCGCCGCAACGTCGACGCCCGCCATGATCGCCGGCTCTCGCGCATTCATGCAGAACGCACCGCGCTCATCCTTGTCGATCATGGTCTGAACCGTCAGGTCACAGCCTCCGATGTCCTCTGCAAGCCATTGATCGATCAGGCGATCGGTCAAGAACGGGTCATACATATCGTGCTCCTGAATGCGGCCGCGCGCCGGCGGCCTGCTGGGTTGAAGTATTCTTCGATAAACTTAGCCATCGAAGTTCATCAGTCTAGGCCCGACAGAGAGATTGTCAACAACATATTTGAGCTCTAAGTTTATTTAGCTATCACGGAGAGACGATGCACGGGTGCCGGGACGAAGCGATGCGGAGCAGCATCTATCATGTGCGCGAACGTTCCCCGGCGACCTGCGCCGCCATCCCACTGCTTTCCGGAACCCTGTTCCTGCACGCCATGACAGACAGACAGCCCGCACCGCTTGCCGATTCAGTCGAGGACGCTCAAGAGCGGCTTGCGCATGTCGTCAAAGATGCGGCGCGGGCGTACGTCCGCGCGCTGCAGATGCGACTGGTGTCGCACGCGGTTTCTTACGGCCACTGGTCCGTGCTTCGCGTGCTCTGGCTGCGCGACGGCCTGTCGCAGCGAGAACTCAGCATTCGCGCCGGCATCACCGAACCGACCACCTTCACCGCCGTCAAGGCGCTCGAAACGCTCGGCCATGTCGAGCGCATGCACCTGCCGGGCAACGACCGCAAGGTCCATGTCTATCTGACGAAACTGGGCAAGCAATTGCAGCGCAAGCTCGTCCCTCTGGCAGAAGAGGTCAACGAGATCAGCGTGCGTGGCATCCCGGCAGAGGATGTGGAAACCACCCGGCGGGTCTTGCTGGCCATCACCGCCGCGTTGGCCGAGGACGAAGCCGCCGCCGAAGGCACGAAGCGGCGCGTGCCTTCGACGCGCGAGTTGGGCCACCGGCTCACGCGCATCGAGCCCACGGCCACATAGCCACGCCAATGCGCCGTTCGCGGGGCGTGTGCGGCAACAACGGAATGGACAAGACGATGGAAGTAAGAAAGTTGTCGAAGTGGAACGAGTTCGTCGAACTGACGGAGGCTCAGACGGGCTGGGCATTTCGCGGGGAAGTTTCGGCGCAGTGGCCTCTGGTGAGTTCGCTCACCCGGCGACTGCAGGTCTACGCACCTGATTCTTCGCTTTGGCCGCTTCGCGAGGAACGTTCGTTGCGCGTGTTCCGCCGCAAGGCGCACATCTATCGCACCTCTCCCGCCGCGTTGCAAGACGACCTTCGCTGCCTGGCGCTCATGCAGCACCATGGCGCACCCACGCGATTGCTCGATTTCACCAAGTCGCCTTACGTCGCGGCATTCTTCGCGCTCGAAGATGCGGTCACCGACGCGGCGGTCTATGCCCTCAACACGCCCGCTCTGTGGTCGGCATCGCCGTCATTCGATCCAGCGCTGACGCGCGAAGTGATCGATCCGCGCGTCACTGGCAACTTCGAGAAGTATTTCATGGTGAACCAGCTGCCCATCGTCTGGTTCGGGGAACCGCTGGAGATGGATCAGAGACTGGTCGCGCAGTCGGGCTTGTTCGTCTTGCCAGGCATATTGGATCAGCCACTTCACCGCATCCTCGATGGCTATGTGGCAAAAGAGCCGGTCATCGTCAAATACGTGCTGCCCCTGGAGATGCGCGCACAGGCGATGCAGTCCCTCTATCGCATGAACGTCACGAACTCGACGCTCTTTCCGGATCTCGATGGTTTGGCCCGTTCCATGGCCTACGAATTGGAAGTCGTCTGGGAACGGCTGATCGCGGAATACCACGAGCGCGCTAACGTTCAGAAGCCGTAGCTATCAGTTTGCGTTGAAGTTGCAGGCGCTTCTGTGCGTTGGCGAGCTCTTCAGAACGCCCACTAGCGCGCCGGCTTCGGTCAGCGCAGTGTGGCGTTCGTTCGAACGGTTGACGAACGTTCTTACGAGTGCGTGCATTCGTGTCTTGGGCGCTTTCGACGAGGCGTGGCCAAGCTCAACGCCRTCGTMSATGGCCGGCCAACGGCCAGTCAGCTCAGATGTCGGTTTCCCTTCAATCTGTCACTCTTGCTCTTTCATTCTGTCAGCGCCAGCTCATGGAGAGCCTTGATGCACGG
>NZ_JBFUIU010000332.1:0-9621 GCF_056401695.1 Variovorax sp. P4_D9 | reverse complement strand
GTACAGGCCGATGTGGCCGACGCGCGCGCCAGGCACCACGCTCAGCATGCCGTCGAGGATTCCGGTGCCGGCGCRCAGGATCGACACCAGCACCAGCTTCTTGCCGTCGATCACCTTGGCGTGCATGGTCTCGAGCGGGGTCTCGATCTCGATGTCCTGCATTGGCATGTGGCGCGTGACCTCGTAGGCCATCAGCATGCTGATCTCGTTGAGAAGACGCCGGAAGCTGTTGGTGCTGGCCTCCTTGCGGCGCATCAGCGTGAGCTTGTGCTGGACGAGGGGGTGGTCGACGAGGTGGACGTTGCTCATGGCGTGGAGGAAGCGCGGGTGCGTTCTTGTCGTTGTGAAGAAAGGGAGTGAAGTCTAGAAGACGGTGCCGTCGCTCTCGATGCGCAAGGGTGGCGCACCGTCACGCAAGCGTTGCGCCATGACGCGGCCGGCGGCCCAGGTGCCGCCCTCGAGTACGCGGGCCAGCGGCATTTCTTCCTCGCTGCGCTCCATCACCTTGCGCACCCGCCCCGCGACCTCGTCGAGCAGCGCGACGGTCAGTGCGCGCCATTCGACGATGAACTCGTCGCCGACCTTCCAGGAACGCTCGACCAGCTCGGGGCTGCGCGGCACGATCAGGCCACTGTCGATCAGCAGGCCACCGTTGCGGTATTCGGGCAGGGCGGTGAGCGCCTCGACATGGCGCACCTTGACGCCGGCCCATTCGAAGGGCTCGAGCATGGAATAGGTCAGCCATTGCGACAGCTTGTGGAAAGGCATCCAGCCGTTGGTGAGGCCGGGTCCGCGCACCGCGCTGTGGCGCCAGCAGTCGCCAAGCGCCAGTGCCGGGTCGCCCGAGCCGAGGGCGCCGGACGCGTCGCTGCCGTCCGTGGCGATGCTGTCGATGGCATTCGAGGCGGGCCAGATGCCCGACAGCGATTCGAGCAGCAGCGACAGGATCTCGTGGGCCGTGGTTTCCGCGGTCGGCGGCGCAGCGGGGCCGTAGGATCCGACCAGCGCATCGAACAATCCGCCGGGCCGGCCGTCGTCGCCGAAAACCTCGGGCCGCTCGCTCATCGCCTCTCCGAGCCGGCGCAGCAGCGTGGCGCGGCCTGTCAGCCCGACCAGCGGGTTGACGCTGCTGACCTGGAAGGCGTCGCCGAGCCGGTCGGTGACCAGTGCGCGCAAGCCGGCCGCGTCGGCCTGCAGCGGATGGTTGGGGTCGGACGAGAAGAGTCCGGTCGTGAAGGCATGGAAGCTGGCCACGCCCAGCCCCTCGGAACGCGTGAAGCGCTGGCCGCTGCCGGCTTCGAAGTAGTGCCAGTCGGGGCCGGCGCCGGCATCGAGCAGGACGCTGACCAGCACCAGGTCGAGGTGCGTGCGGGCGCGCTGCCGGGCATCGACCTCGCCGAGCAGTTGATCGAGCTCGGCCACCCGGTTCACGCCGCCGGCCTCGAAATGGCGCCAGCGGCTGTGGTAGGGAATTGGGCCCCAGGCGTAGCGGTCGCGCGTGACTTCGGCCACCGTGCGCGCGGTGTCTTCGAGGGCGTCGTCATCACCGATCGTGAACCATTCGGATTCGCCGGCGCGGGCCCGGGCCAGCAGCGCCGCGGCGCGGCTGCGCACGGCCTGGGTGGTGCGCAGGAAGGCCGCGGCGCCAGCCGGATGTGCCGTGTCGCCGACGAATTCGAGCGCCGGGTCGACATGGCCTTCGGCGTCGGCGCTGCGCACCGCGGCGTTGGCGGTCGGGCGCTCGGGATCCATCCCATAGTTGTTTCCGCTCATTGATTGAGCCCCCGGCCCTTGGCCTTCTTGAGTTCCTCGGCGTCCGGCACTGCCCCGGGCGTGAAGTAGCCGGCAGCCATCTTGGCGTCCATCTCGACCCGGGCATCGGCCGGGATCAGTTCGTCGGGGATATTGACCCGGGTGCCGATCTCGATGCCCGAGCCCGTGATGGCATCGAACTTCATGTTGCTCATGGACACCAGGCGGTGGATCTTGCGAATGCCGAGCCAGTGGAAGACGTCGGGCATCAGCTCCTGGAAGCGCATGTCCTGGACCCCGGCCACGCACTCGGTGCGGGCGAAGTACTGGTCGGCGGTGTCGCCGCCGACCTGGCGCTTGCGGGCGTTGTAGACCAGGAACTTGGTGACTTCGCCGAGCGCCCGGCCTTCCTTGCGCGAATAGGCGATCAGGCCGACGCCGCCGCGCTGCGCGCCTTGGATGCATTCCTCGATGGCGTGCGTCAGGTAGGGCCGGCAGGTGCAGATGTCGGAGCCGAAGACGTCCGAGCCGTTGCACTCGTCGTGGATCCGCGCGGTGAGCTCGACCTCGGGGTTGGCCAGGTCGCGGGCGTTGCCGAAGATGTAGAGCGTCTGGCCGCCGATCGGCGGCAGGAACACCTCGAGGTCGGAGCGCGTGACGAGTTCTGGGTACATGCCGCCGGTCTCCTCGAACAGCACCCGGCGCAAATCCGTTTCGGAGCAGCCGAAGCGCTGGGCCACCGCGGGCAGGAACCAGACCGGCTCGATCGCCGCCTTGGTGACCATCGCCGCGCCGCCGGCGGTCAGGAACTTGCCGTCGGCCTTCAGGCGGCCGCTCTGCAGGGCCTCAATCACCTCGGGCAGGATCACGTGGGCCTTGGTGATCGCGATGGTCGGACGGATGTCATAGCCGGCCGCGAGTTCGGTGGCGAAAGCATCGGCCACCACCGCACCCCAGGGGTCGAGCGAGACGATCTTGCCGGGTTCGCTCCACTGCGGGTAGGGGCCGATGACGTCGGTGGGCGAGGTGTTGGTGAGGTCGGCCTTGTGGTGCGGAGAGAGTGCGCCGGCGGCCACGGCCAGTGCGCGATACACACTGTAGGAGCCGCTGTGGGTGCCGATGACGTTGCGATGCGCGCGCTTGGTGGTGGTACCGACCACCGGGCCGCGCTCGGCGGCCGTCGCGGCGCCCCATTGGATCGGCAGGGCGCCGAAGCCTCCGGCGTGCGAGGTCAGGCGGATGTGGCTGCGCTGAGGCGAGGCGGGGGAGAGCGAAGCCGGCTCGAGCGGCGCGGCGTCGGCGGAGGGCGGGGAAACGGCTGGAACGGAAGACGAAGACGGAATCGGAACGGTGTCTACAGACATTGCGGGCCCTCAAAAAATACAATGTACCGATGGCTCCCGGAACTGGCAAGCCAGCGCATACGCCATTTGCCGTAAAGCGGCGCCGCCTGCGGCCCCGCTTCGCCATCACGGCACAATCCGGCGGTTTTCTTATTTTGGCGGCGCCTGTAACCGGACGCTGTCGGTGCGCGAATGAACAAAGGAAGCCCGATGGCGAAGAGCGAAGCGGAGCTGCGGCTGCACGCGTTGTTCGTGCGCGGGCTCAACGGCGACGCGGCCGCCTATCGCAGCTTTCTGGAGCAACTCGCCTCGCACTTGCGCGCGTTCCTGGGCCGGCGCCTGTTCGGCTGGCCCGACGAGGTCGAGGACCTGGTCCAGGAATGCCTACTTGCCATGCACAACCAGCGCCACACCTACCAGTCCGACCAGCCCCTGACCGCCTGGGTGCATGCGATCGCGCGCTACAAGATGATCGACCTGCTGCGCGCCCGCGCCGGCCGCGAGGCGCTGCACGATCCACTCGATGACAATCTGGCCGTGTTCGCCGCATCGGACACCGAGGCCAGCGACGCGCGGCGCGACCTGGCCGGCCTGCTGGCCACGCTGCCGGACCGCCACCGCCTGCCGATCGTCCACACCAAGCTCGAAGGGCTGTCGGTGGCTGAGACGGCGCGCCTCACCGGCATGTCGGAATCGGCGGTCAAGGTCGGTGTCCATCGGGGCCTGAAGGCGCTGGCGCAGAAGATCAGGGAGGCGCGATGAAGACCGAACAACTGGTGGCTCTGCTGGCCGCGGACGTGGTGCCGGTGCCGCGCCGCGCGGTGTCGCGCCGGCTGCTGGTGGCGCTGGCGATCGGCCTGCCCTTGTCCTTTGGCTGGATGCTGCTGGCGTACGGCGTGCGGCGCGACCTGATCGAGGCCATGTTCTGGCCGATGTTCTGGGTCCGGCTGTTGTTCGGCACCAGCATCGCGCTGGCCGGCTTCGTGGTCGTGCAGCGCCTGGCGCGTCCCGGTGCGAGGGTGCGGGGCGCCTGGCTGGGGCTCGCGGCGCCGGTGCTCGTGATCTGGGTGCTGGCCCTGCTGGCGCTGCTCTCGGCGCCGGCGGAGGACCGCGCGGCGCTGGTCTGGGGACAGGCCTGGCGCAGCTGTGCCCTCGACATAGCCGTGGTCTCGCTGCCGATGTTCGCGGGCTTGCTGTGGGCGCTGAGGGGGTTGGCGCCGACCCGGCCGGCGCTGGCGGGCGCGGCGGCCGGCGCGCTCGCCGGCGGTGCCGGCGCGATGGTCTACGCCTTCCATTGCCCGGAGCTGGCGGCGCCCTACATCGCGATCTGGTACGTGGCCGGCATCGCGCTGCCGGTGGTGGCCGGTGCCTTGATCGGGCCCCGGCTGCTGCGCTGGTGAGCCGTTGCCGTCAGCCTAACTTAACTAGCGTCGGGTCTTCGATCCGAAGATGCCGCCGAGCACGCCGCGCAGGATCTCTCGGCCGACCGTGGTGCCCATGGTCCGCACGGCCGACTTCGCCATCGTCTGGGCGAGGCCGTCGTGCTTGCCGCCCCGCGGGCCGGTCGAGCCGAACAGAATCTCGTTGAGGCTGCCCATCACGCCGCCGGAATCCTGCGGTGCGGCGGCGCCGGGCTTGCCCGCCGCCACCGGTGCGTCGGGCGCAGTCGCGGCGCGGCCCTTGAGCTTCTCGTAGGCCGACTCGCGGTCGACCGCTTTCTCGTAGACGCCCGCCACCAGCGAGTTGGCGATCAGCGCCTGCCGCTGGGCCGGCGTGATCGGGCCGATCTGGCTGCCGGGCGGCAGCACGTAGACCCGCTCGGTGATGCTCGGCCGGCCCTTGTCGTCGAGGAAGCTCACCAGCGCCTCGCCGACGGCGAGCTCGGTGATCGCCGCCTCGATGTCTAGCCCGGGCTTCTGCCGCATCGTGGTGGCGGTTGCCTTGACCGCCTTCTGGTCGCGCGGCGTGAAGGCCCGCAATGCATGCTGCACCCGGTTGCCGAGCTGGGCCAGCACCGAATCCGGGATGTCCAGCGGGTTCTGGGTGACGAAGAACACGCCCACGCCCTTGGAGCGCACCAGCCGCACCACCAGCTCGATGCGCTCGACCAGGGCCTTGGGCGCCTCATTGAAGAGCAGGTGGGCCTCGTCGAAGAAGAACACCAGCTTGGGCTGCTCGGGATCGCCGATCTCAGGCAGTTGTTCGAACAGCTCCGACAGCATCCACAGCAGGAAGGTGGCGTACAGGCGCGGCGCATTCATCAGCTTGTCGGCCGCCAGGATGTTGATCACCCCCTTGCCGTCCACGGACTGCATGAAGTCGGCGATGTTGAGCATCGGCTCGCCGAAGAACTTGTCGCCGCCCTGGCTCTCGATCGAAAGCAGCCCGCGCTGGATCGCGCCGACGCTGGCCGCGCTGATGTTGCCGTACTCGGTCGTGAACTGGCTGGCGTTCTCGCCGACGTGCTGCAGCATCGCCCGCAGGTCCTTGAGGTCGAGCAGCAGCAGGCCGTTGTCGTCGGCGATCTTGAACACCAGGTTCAGCACGCCGGACTGGGTTTCGTTCAGGTTCAGCATCCGGCCCAGCAGCAGCGGGCCCATGTCGGACACGGTGGCGCGCACCGGATGGCCTTGCTCGCCGAAGACGTCCCACAGGGTGACCGGGCAGGCCAGGGGCGCCGGCAGGTCGAGGCCGCGCTCCTTCAGCGTGGCCGCCATCTTGCCGCCGATGCTGCCCGCCTGGCTGGCGCCGGTGAGGTCGCCCTTGACGTCGGCCATGAACACCGGCACGCCGATCGAGGAGAGCTTTTCGGCGATGGTCTGGAGCGTGACGGTCTTGCCGGTGCCGGTGGCGCCGGTGATCAGGCCGTGTCGGTTGGTCAGCCCCGGCAGCAGGCTGCAGTCGGTGCTGCCGTGGCGGGCGATGAGGAGAGGGTCGGCCATGGGGAATTCCGGTCGTTCGAATGCGCCCAGTCTATCGAAGCCGGCCTCCTATAATCGCGACCCCATGCGAAGCTTCCTCCGGTTCTCCGGTGACACGCTCCGCGCACCACTTGCGACCATTCCCACAAGTACCCGGAGTTCTCTTTTGTCATCGACTGCCCAATCCCCCGTTCCCACCGCTGGCGACACCTCCGAACAGTCACCCCTCGAGAATGAATTGGCTGTGCTCCTGGTCGAATCGCTCAACCTCGAGGTGACGCCGGCCGACATCGTGCCGACGGCACCGCTGTATGGCGAAGGACTCGGGCTCGATTCGATCGACATCCTGGAAGTCGCGCTGGAGGTGTCTCGCAAGTACGGCTTCCAGCTGCGCTCCGATGACGAGCGGAACCAGCAGATCTTCGAGTCGCTGCGCAGCCTGGCGACGCATGTCGCCTCGCACCGCGGCACTTCCTGACCCATGTCCCGTTGGCGCATGGCGCTCCTGCTGCTGGCGGGGGTGAGCTATGCCTGTGTCTCGCACTGGATGATGCTCTACCACGCGGCCGAGCCCTGGGCCGTGGTGGTGTTGCTCGGGCCGCTGTGGCTCACCGCGCTGGGTCTGGCGGGCAGCCGCTTCGGCAGCTGGGGGCTGGCGCTGGCCGGACTGGCCGGCGTGGCGGCGTTCGCGCTGGTGCTGCTCGGCGAGGCCGGCGATCCGAATCGCCTCTATGTGCTGCAGCATGCCGGCATCAACGCCTTGCTGTGCGGCTGGTTCGGCGGCACGCTGCGCGGCGACCGGTTGTCGCTGATCGGCCAGTTCGCCCAGCGCGTGCATCCGCTGTCGCCGGCCATGCGCGTCTATACCGCCCAGGTCACACGGGTCTGGACGCTCTATTTCGCCTTGATGGTGGTGGCCTCGATTGCGGTCTATGCCCGCTTCTCGTTCGCCGCCTGGTCGGTGCTGGCCAACCTGCTGACGCCGCTCATGGTGGCCGGCCTGTTCGTCGGCGAGTATCTGCTGCGCTACCGGCTGCATCCCGAATTCGAGCGCACCCGCCTGATCGACGCGGTGCGTKCCTTCTATGGTGCGTCGGCGGATCACACCGCGCAGCACTGAATCGACGAATCCCTTGAGCCTCGACACCTTCCTGCCGCTGCTGGCGCAGCGCGATCTCGACCAGCCCCTCGCATGGCGTGCCGGCACGCCGGTGAGCGCGCGCGAGTTTCTCGCCGACGTGGCCCGCTTCGCTCCCGAGCTGCTGCCCGGCGGCCCGGTCGTCAACCTGTGCGTCGACCGCTATGCCTTTGCGGTCGGGCTGGCGGCGGCCCTGGTGCGCGGCGAAGCCAGCCTGCTGCCCCCCGACGCACGCCCCGACACGCTGGCGCGGCTGCACGAGGCGGGCGATCCGGCCTACGCGGTGATCGACGACCCGAAGCTCGAGACGCCAGGCCTGCCGCGGGTGCTGATCGAGGACCGTCCGCCGGTCGTCGATGGGCCCGAGCCGGCGCTGCCGGCCATTGCTGCCGGCATGCACGCGGTGAGCCTGCTGACCTCGGGCTCGACCGGCGCGCCGCAACCGCACGCCAAGACCTGGGGCACCCTGGTCGGCGACGTCAAGGCCGCGGTCGATCGGCTGGCCGCACTGCTCGATCGGCCCACGCTGGGCGGCCTGACGCTGGTCGCCACCGTGCCGGTGCAGCACAGCTACGGGATCGAATCGTCGGTGTTGCTGGCGCTGCTGGGCGGTGCCGCCTTCGACAGCGGCCGGCCCTTCTTTCCCGCCGACGTGGCCGAGGCGCTGGCTTCGGTGCCGCAGCCACGGGCGCTCGTGACCACGCCCTTCCATCTCAAGACGCTGATGCTGTCGGGCATCGCGCTGCCGCCGGTGGACCTGATCCTGTCGGCCACCGCGCCGTTGTCGCCGCAGCTGGCGGCCCAGGCCGAGCAGGCCATGGGTGGCGTGCTGATCGAGATCTACGGCAGCACCGAGTCGGGCCAGGTCGCCACCCGCCGGCCGACGCAGGGCGAGGTCTGGGAGACCTTCGGCCAGATCCGCGTGCATGCGGAGCTTGACCCGGGCGGCGCCGAGCGCTTCGTCTTCGCGGGTGACTTCATCCCCGAACCGACGCCGATGGCCGACATCCTGGAACTGGTGGACGACAGGCGCTTCCGCCTGCTCGGGCGGGCCAACGACCTGATCCATGTCGCCGGACGGCGCAGTTCGCTAGGCTACCTGAACCATCACCTCAACAGCATCCCCGGCGTCGAGGACGGCGCCTTCTGGCTGCCCGACGAGGTGGCCGACGGCGTGGTGCGGCCGGTGGCCTTCGTGGTGGCCCCCCGGCTGGATGCCCACGCCCTCATCGCAGCGCTTCGTGAGCGGGTCGAGGCGGTGTTCGTGCCGCGCCGCGTAGTTCACGTGGCGGCCTTCCCGCGCGAGGGCACGGGCAAGCTGACGGCGCGCTCGTTGCGCGAGTTCGCCTTGGCGCAGCTGGCTGTCGATAGCACGCCGGTGCAGGTCACGCGCGAAGTGCCGACCGACCACCCGGCCTTTGCCGGCCACTTTCCCGGCCAGCCGCTGCTGCCGGGCGCGCTGCTGCTGTCGGAGGTGCTTGAAGGCGTGCGCGGCGTACCGGCGCTGGCGGCGCGCATCGGCGCCGAGCCGACGCTGGCAGCGGCCAAGTTCCTGGCGCCGGTGCGCCCAGGCAGCAGGCTCGTGATCGACCTGCTGCCGGAGACCGGCGCCTCGCGCGGCCTGAAGTTCGAGGTCCGCTGCGGCGACGTGGTGGCGGTCAGTGGACGCTGGGTGCCTGGCGCGGGGCCATGAGTCGCCGGGCCGAATGGTCGCGCGCGCCCGAGCGCAGCAACATGCTGGCGCTGCGCATCATCTGCGCGATCGCGATCCTGTGCGGGCGGCCGCTGACGCGACTGATCCTGCACCCGATCTCGCTCTACTTCCTGCTGTTCTCGCCGACGCAGCGGCGCCACATCAAGCGCTACTTGTTCCGGGCCATCGGTCCCAAGGCCGGCTGGTCCGACGGCTATCGACTGCTGCATGCCTTCGCCTCGACCGTGCTCGACCGGCTCTATTTCCTTCGCGGGCGGATGGACCTGTTCGACATCCGCGTCTACGGCAACACGCCGGTCGAGGTCGAGGTCAAAGCCGGCCGCGGCGCCTTTATGCTCGGCGCGCACGTCGGCAGCTTCGAGGCGCTGGGGGCCTGCAAGCACCGCGCCGCCGACCCGGCCGATCTGCGGCCGGCGATGCTCATGTATCCCGACAATGCCCAGCAGATCAATGCCGTGCTGAATGCCATCAGCCTGCCCGATCTGCGGCCGCACGTCATCGCCCTCGGCCGGCCGCACTCGATGCTGGCGCTGCGCGACTGGCTCGATGGCGGCGGCCTCGCGGGGCTGCTGGCCGACCGCACGCTGGCCGGGCCCGAGGAAGCGGGCCAGCAGCGCGGCAGCAGCATCGAGCTTCCCTTCCTCGGCCAGCCGGCGCTGTTCAACGACGGGCCCTTCCGGCTGGCCGCCTTGCTGCGGCGCAAGGTCTTCTTCATGGCGGGCCTGTACGTGGGCGGCGCCCGCTACGATGTGC
>NZ_JBFUIU010000331.1:0-9662 GCF_056401695.1 Variovorax sp. P4_D9 | reverse complement strand
ACCTGAGGAACAACGCGGATTCGCTGCCGGACTATGGGCGTCGCTATCGAGCGGGCCGGCGCATCTCCAGCGCCTTCGTGGAGTCCGCGGTCAACCAGCTGATCGACAAGCGAATGTCCAAGTCGCAGCAGATGCGATGGGATCCAGAGAGCGCACACCTGCTACTGCAGGTGCGAGTCCGCGTCGTCGACAGCCAGCTGCGTGATGACTTCGCGCGTTGGTACCCCGAGTTCCCGTCCAACGCGTCAACGCTGGCAATGACAGCTTGACAACCCCATCAAATCGAACGCTCTCGTCAGTTATTGCACCGATAACGAGTAGACCCCAAGCGGCGGCGCGGTTCTCAAGGCCTGCAGGTGCTGACCGCCGGATGAGGCGCACGGCTTGTGGGGCTTCATTGCTTGCGCTAGCGCCGCGCGCGCAATCACTCCGCGCCGCGTGCGGAGCAATCGAGGTCTTTGACCCGCGCATTCGGGTGGGCGAGAAAGAACCGCAGCATCTCGGCGCTCGCATCCGCGCCTGCCGGGTTGGTATAGCTTCCCGTCGCACTGCCGCCCGACCACGCATGACCAGCGCCGTGGAGCTGCCAGTATTCGGCACTTGTGCGGCCGTACTCGGCTTCATGCACTGTGCGCGTGTAGCGCTGGCCCTTCGCGGAGCGACCTTGGACGATGCGCGGCGCAGGCACATCGCGCGCCGAGCTTCCTGCGCTGCTGCGTGCAGCCTCCACGATGGCATCGCCATTGCTGGCGTGGACCGTGTAGTCGGCATCGCCATGGAACACGATCACAGGGGGCACGTCGGCGTCAGCGCGCTGCGAAGTAGCGCCGCCGCTGCGCATCACAGACAGTGCCGACATCACATCGCTGGCGGCTCCGCTGGGCAGCCCGGAATGCACGCCGACGGCGGCAAAGATGTCGGGATAGCAACGCCCGACAATGTCTGCCATTGCGCCGCCTGCCGACAGTCCGGCCACGTAGACGCGTGCGGCGTCGACGTTGAATTTGGCCGTGACCGACTGGGTCAGCGCGGCGAGGACAGCCGGTTCCCCGCGCCCTCGCTGCTGGTGCTGCGGCTTGAACCAGTTCCAGCATTTCTGGGCGTTGGCATGCTGGGTTTGTTCGGGATAGAGCACCAGCACGCCGTGTTCACGGGCCAGCGTATTCATCTGCGTGCCGGCGGCAAAGTCGCCTGCGCCCTGCGTGCATCCATGCAGCATCAACACCAGCGGTCGTGCCGGAGTCGGGGTTGCGCCAGCCACCGGTGGCGGCACATAGAGCTTGTAGGCAAGCGTGCGACCCTGATGAGTGAAGCTGCCATCGATCCACTGCTCGCCGTCCAGTCCTGGAGCGGCGGGTGAAGGCCCGACGTAGTGGATGTCCGATCCAAGCCCCGCTTCAGGCGCCGGGAAGGCAGCGCTCGAACCCGCTGGCTTGAACTTGCGCGCCACGAACCGTTTGAGGCGGTCCAGGAACGCGCCCGGTTGGCCACTTCTCGACGTGTGCGCGGCTCGCGGTGCATCAGGCACTGCCGCCGGGTCCTTGGTGCCGAACACTTCAGGGGCGTCGCCTCGCAGAGCGCGCTGGATGGCGAGCGTGGCCGCCTGGAGTTGCCCGGCGCGTGTGAGTTGCGTGGCCTCGGTCATCAGGCGCTGGAATAGATCGGTCATGGATGGCTTTCTTGGGTTTGTTTAGTGAATGCGCCCGGCGAGGGCAGTCTTGACGGTGCTACTTGCGTGCAGCGCACCAAGCACGGTGATGGATTCAATGGCAGCAAGCGCCAGTTCGGGAGTGACGTCCTGGCTGATGCTGGCCAGTCCGAGCACGCGGATCTGCAATGTCTGGCCAGCCGCCTTGACGGCTTCGAGATCGGCCGCCGTGAATTGCTGCAGTCCCAACACCAGCATCTTGCGGGCGACCACTTGCTTGAGCGCCTCGCCATGCGTGGCCAACTGGTTGCGGATCGCCGTGCGAATGAAGTCCGTGCGGTTCGCGTAGAAGCGCTCCGCCACGAGCAGGTCGATGTGACCGAGGTCGACGAAGCCGAGATTGATCGTGATCTTTTCGGATTCGGGGAGCGGCTTGGTGGGGACAAGAGTGAGCTTTGAAGGCATGCGCCATCTTAGCACCATCCATATGGATGGTGTGTGGATGATATTTGGTAGCGACACCTAGCGCGGACCCCCTGTACTGCGCGGTGTGCGGTGTGCGGTGCGCAGGGCCCCCTCTGCCCACCGGCCGCTCTGGTGGCTCCACTTGCGCTCTTCACGGGCGACCGCCGCCGCCAGCAGCCGCTGCACCAGCCGCACCAGCTCCCGCTCAGTCAACTCCCGCACCTGCACCGTCTGGTCCAAGCCATTGACGCCGGCCGGAACGCGATGATTCGTTCGTTGCTGAGTTCAGGCGGCCGGCTCGCCACCTCAAGCCCCTCGCGCAGTTGGTCGGCGAAGGCCAGCACCGCGGCAAGATCGCTGCTTGGCGCCAACCCGGTCTTCTGCGCAGGCACTTGACGCTCAGCGGCTCACGCACCGGGGCGCCCTGCGGTTACGCGTCTCTCTACTCGGGCGGGTCTACGCCTAGCGCCTCGCCCACGTGGCGCAGGGCGTTCATGACCTCGGCATATGCCCCCAACAGTCAAGCCACCGACCTCGGCACTGACCGCAACCGCGGAGAGCTCGGGGCATCCTGAGCGAACAACGAGCCCCTTTGATGCACCTCTCGCTCAGGCGTGGTTGCCGCGCGCGGCTTTTCTCGCCCGTTGGCATGCGGCTCCTGAAACTTTGCATGCTCCGCGAAGACCTTGCCAGCGAGACCACCGGGCTGCGCCGGGTCTCGATCGCCGCCCCGCAAGCAGCTGCTATGTGAGCCGCCGCAGATAGTCGTCCACGCTCTCCGAGAGCTGGTCGTCTTCGGGCATGCTGCCGCCGGGCGTGAAATGGTCGACCACATCCGGCAGCAGTTCCGATAGCCCGCTGCGCGCCTCGTCGTCGCCCATGCCCGCCTGCTGCGCGATGCGGTGCAACTGGTCGTGGCCCAAGACCTCGTCGATGGCATGTGGCGGCAGAGCCTCGTTGGCGCCGGTGCCGACCCATGAGTCGGCCTGTTGACCGTAGCCCTTCTGCGTGAACTGGCCGATCAGGTCGCCGATGCCGCCCAGGCCACCGGCCGCGCTACCGCCTTGCCGGCCGCGCTGGCTCAACATGCTGAGCACTACGGGCAGCAGCGCCATCAGCACCGGGCTCATGCCGCCGCCGCGCCGCTGGCCGTCACGGCCGCCGAGCGCGTTGCCCGTCAGGCCGTCGAGAATCTGGGTAAGCAGGCCCATGACGATCTCCCTCAGCGGACACGACCGCGGCGCGCCAGGTTGACGATCGCCAGCAGGATCACGGCGCCGATGAGCGAGGCCAGCAGGCCCCGGATGCTGAAGTCGTTCTGGTTGACCGTCGCCGCCCCGAGCAGCGGCGCCACGAACCAGCCGCCGAGCAGCGATCCGACGATGCCGACGATCACGTTCAGGATCACGCCTTGCTGCGCGTTGGTCTTCATGATCATGCTGGCGACCCAGCCGATCAGTCCGCCCACGAAAAGCCAGATGATGAGATTCATGGTGCGCTCCTTGGTTGAGGTGAACGCAGCGTTGTGCGGCGGGCTCTGCGCCCCTATAGGACAACGCCTCCAAATGAGAGAGGTGAAAAGAAGCGGGTCTCAGCCACGCCGCGGCGGCGATGGCTCTCCTAGCGAGCCGCGGCCTACATCGTTTCGGCCCGACGACTGATCAATCGGTGCGGCCGCCCGGCTGATACCTGTCGGGCTGGCGAGCCTCTAAC
The DNA here is from genome assembly GCF_056401695.1 of Variovorax sp. P4_D9. Classification (NCBI taxonomy): domain Bacteria; kingdom Pseudomonadati; phylum Pseudomonadota; class Betaproteobacteria; order Burkholderiales; family Comamonadaceae; genus Variovorax; species Variovorax sp. P4_D9. The sequence continues at coordinate 5,836 of NZ_JBFUIU010000331.1, read as the reverse complement.
ACCCAGCATCCGCCGAAGGCCCAATCACATCAAGGACGACATCATGGAAAGCAATTCATCGAACCCACGGACCGAGCCCGCAGACGCTCAAGACACCGGTGGATCATCGAACTCCGCGTGGAGTGCTGCCCGGGACCCCGGCCAGTCCGCCCAGACCGGCCAGACCAGCGATCGCGCCGGGGCAGTAGTGCGCAGGGACACGGAGGACGCCGACAACCTCGGGCACAGGGCGGATGCGGCCCAATGCTACCTGCAGGATGCGAAGGCCAAGGTGGGCGCCGTGGCCCAAACGGGCAAGGCCTATGCCCAGGATGCGGTCAACGCGGCTGGCAAGAAGATCGACGACATGAAAGGCCAGGCCGCCGATCTGAAGCAGCGGGGCATGCAGTTCGCCGCCGATGAGCCGATGAAGGCGGTTGCCTGCGCCGCGGCGGGGAGCGCGGTGCTCACGGCGGTGCTTCTGTCGTTGATGCGCGGACGCCGCTAGGCGGCTTGGTAAGGTCAACACTGAGCCACTTTCTTCGGAGACCTCTACGCTCGGCGTCACGCTTTCGGATTGCATGCCTCTTGCCAGGGCAGAACCAAAATCTCAGAGTCCGGCGGAGTTTGGTGATTCGTGCGTTGATGCTATTGACCAGGCTCAAAGAGGGTTACGAGCGACGAGTCCGACTACGACAGCCACCAGGGCATGAGGTTGGAAGGGCTTGGGCAGATGCGCATCAAAACCGCTCGCCAGGGCCTTGTCCCGATCCTCGGGACGCGAGAATGCTGTCAGGGCAACCGATGCGAGCGGCCTGCCGAAGCGGGACGCCTCTCGCGGTCGCGCTATCAGTCCATAGCCGTCGCGACCGGGCAGGCCGATGTCGCTCACGAGCATGTCGGGCCATCGGTCCTCGAAGAGCTGAAGCGCCGAGTCGAAGTCCGATGCCTGTCGCGAGTGGGCACCCGCGTCCCGCAGGATCACTGCGAGCATTTCTGCCGCGTCCGCGTTGTCTTCACCCACCACGATGTCGAGGTCCGACAACGGCCGGGCACTGGATGGAGGCGGGAGATTGGTCACCGGATCGCCCACCGTGTCTGCCCCTGCCTCGATCAAGGGCAGGTCTACCTGCATGCGGGTGCCTCTTCCTTCCCCCTCGCTGGAGGCGTGGACGCGCTCCCTCCGTGCAGTTCCACGAGGTGTTCAACAATCGACAGGCCCAGGCCCAGGCCGCGGTGCAGACGGGTGCCGGGTGCGTCGCTCTGACTGAAACGATCGAACTGATGCGGAAGGAACCCCGGGGCCACACCTTTGCCCGCGCCTTCGACGACCATGATGAGCTTTTCTGATTTCCCATTCGAGCGAGACCCGCACCGTGCCTTTTCCCTGGGAAAACTTGATCGCGTTAGTGAGCAGGTTCCAGACGACCTGCTGAAAGCGCGTCGCCCCGGGAGACCTGGACGGCGTCGCAACCGCAGCGAGAGGAGAACGGGTCGAGAGAACGCGACGTCAGCTCACGATCCTCGGCTCATTGAGGGGTTCCCGTCTTCTCCTTCGGATTTGTAGGAACATCAGGACGCTCGCCCTTCACGCCGGCCTGGGGCTTCAGATCACTCTTCTCGGGTTTCACCTCAGCGCGGGTCATGGCTCCCGTAGGCAGCGGGGCGTTGGGTTGGTTGTTGGTCATTGTCGAGGGCTCACCCTTCGGAACGGTTGTATTCGCCGGACTACGGTTCTCTGAGCGAGCTTCGGATTTCACGGCCTCGCGTGATACAGGATTGCTGCCGTCAGGCCGCTGAGTCGGGTTCGCTGGCCCGGCAGGGGCTTTCGTGCTGGCCTGACCGCCCTTCGCAGGGTCCGGCGCCGCGGGCACCGCGGTCGTCTGCGCAAGCGAGGCGCTTGTGAGGCCCAGCAGTCCAACGAGCGCTGCTGTGGTGATGATTCCCTGTTTCATGATGTCTCCTGGATGTGATGTGCAACCTCGGCGTGAGGCCGCAATCCACTCTGAAGGATGCACAAGGCAATAGTGTGGGGAACCAGCGCTGGCGAATGTAGGTGCGCGCGCGAGACAAACCCGCAGCGCGCACGAAGCGGCGCCTCGCGGCGCGAAAGGCAGAAGTGTTCAACGGCATGCCCTCGACTTGAGCTTGCCTTGGACATGGCGCGAGGAGTCAGTCAACGCCTTTCGTTCTCGGCGTCTTGTCCCACCGTGACACGATGTCTTGCTGCCCATGCTCCGTCACGGTCGAAACGCCGCTCCTCATGTGGTCGGCTCGATCCTTTAGCAAATCACCAAGGAAACACCATGGGCATCCTCAGCAATATTTTCAGCAAGATCTTCCCGTCCTTGCACGCTGCCAACGCTCCGGCCTCTTCCGCGGCTGGACCGGCTGCAGCCGCACCCGGCGCCGTCCCTGCCGCCCCGACGGCGGCATCAGCAGCGCCGATGCCCGAAATCAACATCGAGCAGATGTTCGACGGTATGGCCGCTAAATCCCCTGAGAAGCTCAACTGGAAGACATCCATCGTCGACCTGATGAAACTTCTCGGACTCGACAGTTCGCTGCAGTCGCGCAAGGAGCTCGCCCAAGAACTGCACTACACAGGCGACATGAACGATTCGGCCTCCATGAACGTGTGGCTGCACCGGCAAGTGATGAACAAGGTGGCCGCCAACGGCGGCAAGGTCCCAGCAGACCTGATTGATTCACCCCGTACTACCGAAGCGCATCAGGGGATCATCTGGACCATCCTGATCGGCTTCGTGGCCGGTCTCGTCGCACGCGCCGTCATGCCCGGCGCACGCGATGGGTTTCYTTTTCACCGCCGTGCTGGGCATCATGGGATTGGTGCTTGCCACTTATTCGATGCGGCACCGCCTCGTTCAGGAAGGCGAGCGCCGGCCCCCGGCCCGAGGATCGAGGAGAAGGTCTCGACGTCTCGTGCTTCGTGGAGGCTGTCCGCTCATTGCATCCACGCGTCGTGGCGATGGAGGCGTACAGCTCGGCCCACCACTGGGCAAGATGCTTCCGGGAGATGGGCATCGAGGTGAGGCTGATCAGCCCTCAGTAAGTCACCCCGTTCGTGAAGACCAACAAGAACGACAGCAACGATGCGCGCAAGCGATTGTCGAAGCAGCCATCCGGCCGACGATGAACTTCGTGGCCGTGAAATCCGTTGAGCAGCAAGACATGCAAGCGGTTCACCGGGTGCGCGAGTTGCTGGTCCACCAGCGCACGGCGTTGATCAATCAGGCCAGAGGCTTGCTGGGCGAACGCGGGGTGGCGATGGCAAAGTCGCCCGAGGCATTCAAGCGTGCGCTGCCGCGGATTCTCAGCGCTTGCGAAGGCGAGATCACCAGCATCTGCCAGGCGATGGTGCTGGAAATCATGCAGCAGATCCAAGCCATTGAAGGGCATATCCAACGCGCCGAGACCTGGCTCAAATCGTTCATGAAGCGCTCGCCGCTGTGCAAGAAGATCGCGGTCGTTGACGGCGTCGGGACGATCACGGCGACGGCTATGGTGGCCTCGGTTGGAGAGGCCAAGGAGTTCAGGAACGGGCGGCATCTGTCGGCCTGGCTCGGCCTGGTGCCGCGCCAGTACTCGTCGGTTGGAAAGTCGCAGCTCAAGGGCATCAGCAAGAGGGGCGACACCTACCTTCGTACCTTGCTGATTCACGGGGCGCGAACGGTGCTGCGCTACGTCGCGGGCAAGCCCGATGCGCAAAGTCGCTGGCTCCAGGACCTGATCGCGCGGCGGGGCTACAACCGAGCGGCGGTCGGACCATGCGCTTGCGCTCACGGTCGGGCGTGGCGGGGTCGCTCCACAAGCGCGGGAAGTCAGATGCCAGCGCCAGGATCGCGCTGTGCTTCGCTTCGCCAGCGCTCCAGCGTGGAGGCGCCCACACCGACCTCGCGCGACACGTCTTCCAACGTCGCGCTCTCAGGTGGCAACAGCCGTGCCACCGCCTTGTCCTTCGCTTTCTGGAGAGAGCCTTTGGCTTGATCTTTGTTCATCGCGCGTTCCTTGGTTGCGTGGCATTGCACGAAGACAACATGCGTTCACAGCGCAGTCGCGTATGTCGGACGGCGCGCCGATGACGGTGCAGCCAGCCCTGTTATGTCTTTTCACACACCAGGCAGAAGCGACACCGACTGGGGCGCCAGCTCTCGAGGGAGAGCAGATCAGCGGTAGATGTGCTCGCCTCGGTTCTGCTTCCACTGGTCTTCGAAGTGGGCGGCGTCGTCATCATTTTTCGCACGCACGCCCATCAGGATGCCACCCTTCTGAATGCCACTTTCATAGTCCTTCACGCGTTCCTCGGGGATATTCCATCCGATCAACGCGCCGATCAGTCCGCCGCTGGCCGCACCGGCGCCGGCGCCAGCTGCAGCCGCAGCCAGGGGTCCAGCGATGACGAGCCCGAGCCCTGGCAGCACAAGGTTGGTACCAAGGGCGGCAATCGCGGCAATCGTCGCGCCCACGGTGCCCCCAATGGCGCCGCCAACGCCGGCACCTTTGGCGGCTTTGTTGCCAAGCTCCGTTTCGACCCCGGGTTCACTGGAAAAATGACGGGTGCGCGTTTCGTCTGACATCACGAGGTTGACGTCGTCTTTGGAGTAGCCGCGCGCTTGCGTAGCGTCGTAAGCGCTTTCTGCGCTGGCCCGATCGGGAAAAAGGCCGGTGACCAGCCGGCCGGAATCAGTCGAGGTAGGAACGTTCATGATCAATCTTTCAAAGGTGACGAACTCAGTGCGGTTGGCCCGTACGAGGCGGAAAGCGCCCGAAAGCGCCATATGACCATCGATGTCCAAGAGGGGTGAGGGCCGTAGAGAGTCCCTCATATCGACGTAGGTGCAGGGCTTATTGCAGCCAGCAAATGCTCTGGCCGATCGCGCCGGGCCACGGCGTAGCGTCACTGCCTACGCGACCGCAAGCCCACATCTGATGCGACACGGTGCCGCTCGGGGCCAGCCTGAATTCACCTCAAAATCATCTCAGGAGACTTCCTATGAAAGTGATCGCAACAACCTGGCTGGGCCTCGCATTGGTGCTGGCAAGTGTCAGTGCCTCCGCCCAAGACCCCGTGAAGAWGGACGGCACGCCCAAAGACAGCGGCACGACCATGGCCATGACGGCGCAACAGTGCAAGGAGCACATGGCAATGTCGGAAAAGGCCGGCGTGAAAAAATGGACGACGCCATGGTGAAGAAGGACACCATGTGCAACGACTTGATGAATAGGGGTGGTGGCATGACCAAGGACGGCATGTCTGGCGAGCCCGTGAAGAAATAACCTGCCTAAAAATCAGGCGTCGCGGGCAGTCGGCGAGGGGCGTACTCCKACCCGTCAGCGACGTCCGCCAATCCTGTGAAGGTAAGACTGAGCGGTCAAATCCGACGAAGGAGCCATGATGGAAAACGAGAACCTCAAAACGACGTTCCAGCCAGACGAAGAGGCGAATCAAGCCGGGCACGATACCAATTGGATGACCAGGGGCGATGCTCCAGAGACCGGGCGAGCAGGCCAGGCAACGGGGCAAACTTTCCGCAGCCACACAGGGGATGCCAAGCAAGCTTTCGCGGATGCAGTGGGTCCCGCCAAGGGTTACGTTCAGGAAGCCAAGGAAACCGCGAAGACGGTGCTCGACGCCGGGCGCGCTTATTCGCAGAATGCCGTCGACGCGGCTGGCGACAAGATCGGCGAGCTCAAGGGGAAGATGGACCAGGCCAAGGAAAAGGGGACGCGTTATGTGGTTGACCAACCGATGCAGTCGGTGCTCATCGCGGCTGCTGGAGGGGCCATGCTGACCGCGTTAATCCTCTCCGCCATGCGAGCCACTCGGCGTTAGGGG
>NZ_JBFUIU010000330.1:0-9666 GCF_056401695.1 Variovorax sp. P4_D9 | reverse complement strand
ACGAAGGCCCGCGCAACGACCCGCAGCCCATAGTCCTGGTGCACGGCACTTCTGCCAGCCTGCACACCTGGGACGGCTGGGTCGATGCCCTCAAGGGCAAGCATCGTGTGATCCGCATCGACCTTCCCGGCTTTGGGCTGACGGGTCCCGCGCCCAGTGGCGACTACACCTTGCCTGGCTATTCCCGCTTCATCGTCGATGTGTTGGACAAGCTCGGCGTCAAGCAGGCGGTTCTCGCGGGCAACTCCTTGGGCGGCGGCGTGGCGTGGAAGACCGCCGTCGACTATCCGGATCGCGTCGGCAAGCTGATCCTGGTCGACTCCGCCGGCTACCCCTCCGAGGCGCAATCCATCCCCATCGGCTTCCGACTCGCGCAAGTTCCTGCGTTGGCTCCCTTGATTCGAAATCTGCTGCCGCGGCGCGTGATCGAGTCGAGCGTGCGAAACGTCTATGCCAATCCGGACAAGGTGACGCCGGAGTTGATCGACCGCTACTACGAAATCACATTGCGCGAAGGCAACCGCAAGGCATTGCGTGATCGCTTTCAAGCGAAAAACGAAGTCTTCTCGTCGCAGATCAAGCAGGTCAGACAGCCGACGCTTCTGTTGTGGGGCGCGCAGGACCGCTTGATCCCGCCATCGCAGGCGCAGTTCTTCGCCAGGGACATCGCTGGCAGCCGATTGCAGATATTCGACGGGCTCGGCCACGTCCCGCACGAGGAAGACCCTGCGCGAACCGTCTCAGCGGTACAGGCATTCCTCGAGAACCAGGAAGCAGCTCTTGACCCGGCAGGTCGCCGCCCATAGAGGCTCCCCGGCAGGAAACCACTCGGAATCGCATGACTGTTCCTACGCTGCACTACCATCCGCTCTCGTCCTATTGCCACAAGGTCCTGATCGCGGTCGACGTGTTGGGCGTCGATGTCGACAAGCGGGTGCTCGACCTGTCTGATCCCGGGGAGCGAGCGGCATACCTGGCGTTGATTCCTACGGGCAAGATGCCGCTGCTGGTGGACCAAGGGCGGCCCATTCCCGAGACGAGCATCATCATCGAGTACCTGCAGCGCCACCATGCACGCCCCGGCCGTATGCTCATCCCACATGACCCGGACACCGCGCTGGAAGTGCGCCTTTGGGACCGGCTCCTCGACCTCTACGTGATGACCCCGATGCAGGCGCTCACCGCCGACCTTCTGCGGCCGAAAGTGGATCGCGACGCCCATGGCGTGAGTCGGGCGCGAGAAGGCCTGTCGTTGGCCTATGCGTTCATCGACCGCCATCTCGAAGGCCGGACCTGGGTGGCCGGCGATGCGTTCAGCATGGCCGACTGCGCCGCGGCGCCGGCCTTGTTCTATGCCCTGACCTACGTGCCGCTGTCACCGCAGCACGTGCACCTGGCTGCCTACTTCGAGCGCTTGATGGATCATCCATCGGTGGCGCTCACCATCGATCAGGCGCGGCCTTACTTCAAGTTTTATCCCGGGCGTGGCGGTTTGTCTCGACGTTTCTTCGACCCGCAGGAATCGTGAATTGCGCATGGGCCATCTTTCCGGCATCCACGATCCKGTCGTAGCTCGCTTGATCCAGAAACCCCAGTGACGTGGCGGCAGCTCGCGGCGAGATTCCCTCTTCGAGCGCTACAGCGGTAATTCGCGCCACTCGGTCATATCCAAGGTGTGGATTCAACGCCGTCACCAGCAGCAACGCTTGCTCGACGTTGTTGGCCAGGCGCACCGGCTCCACCTCGATGCCCTGAACCAGGCGACGGGCGAGCACGCTCGACGCATCAGCCAGTACGCGAATCGATTGCAGCAGGTTGGCGATCAGCACCGGCTTGGCAACGTTCAGTTCGAAGTTGCCCGACGCGTTCGCCATGGTGATCGTCGCGTGATTGCCCACGGCCTGCATGCAGGCCTGCGCCAGCACCTCCGCGATCGTCGGGTTGCGCTTGCCCGGCATGATCGAACTCGTGAGGCCGTCGTCTGGAATCCTCAGCTCACCCAGGCCGCAGCGCGGCCCGGATCCGAGCCAGCGCAGATCGTTGGCAATTTTGAACAGCGACGTCGCCAGCACGTTCAGCGCTCCTGAAACCTCGACCAACGCGTCGTGCGCCGCCATGCCCTCGAACTTCGATGCATTGGGCGAGAAGTTGCGGCCCGTGAGTGCGCTGATCTCCTCGCAGAAGATCGCATCGAACGCCGGTGGCGCGTTCAAGCCCGTGCCAGCAGCCGTCCCACCCTGCGGCAGGGATGAGAGTCGCGGCATGGTGGCGGCGATCCGCTCGATCCCATGGGCGACCTGGCGGGCGAAGGTGTCGAAGGTCTGCCCCATCGTCATCGGCACAGCATCCATCAGGTGAGTTCGCGCGATCTTCACGACATCGGTAAAGGCATCGGCGCGCTCATGCAAACTCTCGCGCAACAATGCGAGCGAGGGCTTCAGCCGCTGCTCGAGCTCCAGCAGCGTGACCACGTGCATGACGGTCGGGAAGCTGTCGTTCGAAGACTGCGAAGCATTGACATGGTCGTTGGGATGCACCGGCGACCTGCTACCCAAGGGCTGACCCAGCAGCTCGTTGGCCCGGTTCGCGATCACCTCGTTGGCGTTCATGTTGGTCTGCGTGCCCGAGCCGGTCTGCCAGATCGTGAGTGGGAAGTGCGCATCGAAGCGGCCGTCGCGCAACTCGCTGGCAGCCGCCAGGATCGGCTCTGCCAGCATCGCCTCGAGTGCTCCGCAGCGCAGGTTGGCGCGCGCGGCCGCCATCTTCTGCAAACCGAAAGCGCGGATCAGGCAGGCCGGAAAGCGCTCCTCGCCGACCTCGAAAACGCCGAGCGCGCGTTGCGTCTGTGCGCCCCAGTAGCGGTCGGCGGGTATGTCGACCGGGCCGAAGGCGTCATTCTCGATGCGTGATGCGACCATGCTCAATCCAGCGAGATGTTGGCCTTAGCAGCAACCGTCTTCCATCGCGCGACCTCGCTCTCGGTGTGCTTGCCCAACGCCGCGCCGGTGGTTTGATCGGCCGGCAGCAACTGGATCGCCTGCTCGGCCATCTTGTCCGTGAAGACCTTGTCGGTCATGACCTTCTGATAGGCCGCCTGCACCTTGTCGAGCACCGGCTGTGGCGTGCCCTTGGGCGCGTAGATCCCGTACCAGGTGGAAGCTTCGAAGTTCGGCAGCACGGTTTCCGAGAGCGTCGGGACATCCTTGAGTTGCGGCAGCCGGACCTTCGAGGTGACGGCCAGCGGACGCACCTTCGCCTCCTTGATCTGCGGCAGCGCCGTGTTGGTCTGGTCGAAGATGCCGTCCACCTGTCCGCCGATCACGTCGATCAGTGCCGGCCCGGCGCCCTTGTAGGGAACCTGAGAAAGCTTGATGCCCGCGGACGAGGCGAACAGCGCGGCAATCAGGTGTGAGCTGGAGCCGACGCCCGCATTGCCGATGAACAGCTTGTCCGGGTTGGCCTTGCCGAAGTCGACCAGCGCCTTGATGTCCTTGGCCGGATGCTCCTTGCGAACCATCAATACCAACGGCGTATCGGGGAAACGGAACACCGGGGCGAAGTCCTTGACCGGATCGTAGTTGAGCTTCTTGTACAAGGCAGGCGCGGCGCCCATGTAGCCCATGTGGCCGACCAGCATGGTGTAGCCGTCGGGCGCAGCGCGTGCCGCCTTGGCTGCGCCGACCGTGCCGCCCGCCCCCGGCGTGTTGTCGATGATGATCGGCTGGCCGAGTTCGCGGGCCACACGCTCGGCGATGCTGCGCGCGAGCGCATCGGTAGGTCCGCCGGCCGCGAAGGGGACGATCCAGGTGACCGGCTTCGTCGGGTAGGCCTGGGCGAACGCACCGCCCGCAAGGAATGCCAGGGCAAGAGCGCCCAGTTTCCAGTTCGACTTCATGATGAATTCCTCGGGAGTTTGGAGAGGTCAGCGCGCGGGGGCCGGCACATGCATGTCGATGCCGGAGGGATGGGGATTGGTGTCCTTCATGTCTTCCGGCAGCAGGTTGCCATCGTCCAGTTGCGCATCGGCTGCGGCGATGTCCGGATAGCGTTCGGGATACAGGTGCCGCTCGGCGACCTTCGGATCGAAGGTGCCCGACCATTTCGCGACGACAACGACGGCGACGCTGTTGCCGATCGTGTTGCAGGTGGCGATGGCCATCGACAGGAAGCGGTAGACGCCGAAGATGACCGCCAGGCCCTCGACCGGAAGAATCCCCGTCGATGTCACGGTGGCCGCGAAGACCACGAACGAGCCGCCCGACACCGTGGCCGCGCCCTTGGAGGTCAGCAGCATCAACAGCAGAATGCCGATCTGGTGATCGATCGAGAGCGGCACGCCGTAGGCATGCGAGATGAACATCACGCCCATCGCCATGAAGATCGATGTGCCGTCGAGATTGAAGGCGTAGCCGGTGGGCAGCACCAGGCCGACCGTCTGCTTGGCGCAACCCAGGCGCTCCAGCTTGATCAACAGGCGCGGCAGCGCGCTTTCCGAAGAGGCGGTGCCGAGCACGATCAGGATCTCGTCCTTGATGTAGCGCAGGAAACGCCAGAGACTGAAACCCGCGAGCTTCGCGATGAGCCCGAGAACCACGGCGATGAAGATCGCGATGACGGCGTAGAAGCTCAGCACGAGCTGCGCGAGTGCCACCAGCACCGCGCTGCCGTTGCTGCCGACCGAATAGGCAACAGCGCCAAAAGTCCCGATGGGTGCCAGCTTCATCACCAGGTTGATGAACGAGAAGAGCACTTCGGAGATGTAGTCGAGCCCGCCGTTGATCTTCTCACGGCGACCTTCCGGAATCGCGAGGATGCCGATGCCCACCATGGCGGCGAGCACGACCACCTGCAACAACTCGCCCTTGGCGAACGCGCCGACGAAGTTGTCCGGCACGATGTGTGCCATGAACTCGAGGAAGCCTTGCGGCGCCGCCGCCTTCGCCGCGGGTGCGACCGCAGCGCCGCCGGCGACGGTCATCCCCTTGCCGATGCCCAGCAGGTTGCCCGCCAGCAGCCCGACGCACAGCGCGATCGTCGAGATCACTTCGAAGTAGACGATCGAACGCCAGCCGACGCGCCCGGCGCTCTTGACGTCGCCGGCCGAGGCGATGCCGTGCACGATGGTCAGGAACACCAGTGGCGCGACACCTGCCTTGATGAGCGACAGGAACATGTCGCCCAGCAGCTTGAGCTGCGATGCGAACTTGGGAAAGGCGAAACCGACCAGGATGCCCAGGACCAGCGAGACCAGCACCTGCATGCCGAGCTTTCGGTACCAGGGAAACTTCCTCGGCAAGGCCGGCGCGGTCGGCGCGGTCGGCGCGATGGTGGATGTGGTTGTCATGTTGTCTCTCTCCTGGCGCCTCAGGCGCTGACCTCGGCGGAAAGCGCCAGCGCGCGGTCCACCATTTGCGGCGCGAGGCCGAGGTAGTTGGCGGGGTCGGTGAGGCGATCGATGGTTGCGCGGTCGAAGTGCCGCGTGACCTCCGGCAGGGCTGCCAGCGCCTCGGCCAGGGTCCCGCCTTTCTCGTTCACGGTGCGGCATGCGTCGTAGACGACGTCGTGCGCCTGCTGGCGGCCGATGTGCGGCGCAATGCCCATCATCACGGCCTCCGCCACGATCAGGCCCTTGGTGATGCCCAGGTTGTGCGCCATGCGGGCCTCGTCGACGATCAGGCCGCCGAGCGCGAACTTGGCCTGCTGCAGTGCACCCGAGCTCAGGATGAAGCTTTCGGGGATCGCGATCCACTCGGCGTGCCACGGACCGGTGGCGCGCTCGAAGTCCTGCACCATCGCATCGACCATCAGCCCGGCGTGCTGCCGCACTGCCTTGGAGGCCGCGAGCATCAACTCGCTGGAGATCGGATTGCGCTTCTGCGGCATCGTGCTCGAGGCGCCGCGCCCCTTGACGAAGGGCTCGTAGACCTCGGCGAACTCGGTCGACGCCATGATCATGATGTCGAGCGCGATCTTGCCGAGCGAGCCGGTGACGAGCGCCAGCAGGTTCACCGCCTCGGCAAAGCCATCACGCGCCACGTGCCAGGTTGTGGCGGGCACACCCAGCGCGAGCTCGGCCGCCATGGCCTTCTGGACCTCGAAGCCCTTGTCGCCGAGCGATGCCAGCGTGCCGGCCGCACCGGCGAACTCGACCACCGCCACGCGCGGGCGCAGCTCGGCGAGGCGCTGCTGATGGCGGTCGAACATGGCGAGCCAGATCGCGACCTTGTAGCCGAAGGTCACGGGCAGCGCCTGCTGCAGATGGGTGCGGCCGGCCATCGGCGTGTCGCGGTGCTTGCGCGCCAGCGAAGCCAGGATGCCGCGCAACTCGCGGATGTCGCCATCAATGCTGTCGAGCGCGTCGCGCACCTGGAGCGCCACGGCCGTGTCCATGATGTCCTGCGTGGTCGCGCCCCAGTGCAGGTAGCGGCCGGCCTCGCCACACATCCCGACCAGCTGGTGCACCAGCGGCAGGATCGGGTAGCCGACGATGTCCGTTTCATGGCGCATGTGATCGAAGTCGATGCGCTCGATCTTCGATTCGCGTGCGATCACCTCGGCGGCATCGGCGGGAATCACGCCGACCTTCGCTTCGGCCTTCGCCAGCGCCACCTCGACATCGATGTAGCGCTGGATGAGCGCGCCATCGGAGAAAATCTGCCGCATCTTCTGCGTGCCGAAGGCGTCGCGGAATAGGATGGAATCAACCACAGTGCTGGCCATGGGAAACGAAGGAGTCGACATGAATGCCTCTTGAAGTGGAGAAAGATGAACGCCAATATGTCCGGACATATGACACTCTAATATGTTCGGACATAACTTCAATTTGGGGTTTACCCTTAGCCATGAACACCATGCTTGACCCGGCTCCGCAGAAGGCCAATTTCGCGAACATCGCCCGCCAACTGACCGAGGCCATCGCGTCGGGGCATTTCAGCGTCGGCGCGCTGCTCCCGACGGAGCTCGAGTTGTGCAAGCACTACGGCACCAGCCGACACACCGTGCGGGCGGCGCTTGCCGAACTGCAGCAACTCGGATTGGTGTCGCGGCGCAAGAACGTCGGGACCCGGGTCATTTCGGCGAAGCCGAGCGTGGGCTTTCGTCCGTCGCTGGCCTCCGTCGACGACCTGGTCCAATTCGGCGAAGAGCATCTGCGGGTGGTGCAGTCGATCGCGCCCGAGACAGTGACAGGCGACCTGGCGAAGGAGTTGGGGTGCAGCGACGGAAGCGCCTGGCTGCGCATCTCGACCCTGCGCATGGCCGGAGACGAAACTGCGCTGCCCATCGGCTGGACCGACGTGTACATCGACCCCAAGTACGCCGAGATCGGTGAACTCGTGGAGGCATCACCGGGCGCCTTGATCAGTTCATTGATCGAGGAGCGCTACGACCGGCATATCGCGGAGATCCATCAGGACGTCCGGGCATTCACGATCACCAATGGCGACATGGCCCGGAAGCTCCAGGTGGAGACCRGCGCATCGGCGCTGAAGATCGTGCGGCGCTATTTCGATGCCGACGGCGAGCTTTTCGAGGTTTCAGTCTCCTTGCATCCCGCGGACAGGTTTTCGGTCTCGATGCGACTGCGCAGATGACGAGGCCGAAGAGAACGGAGTGCCTACATGAATGAACCCTTCGACAGTGCGGCACTGGCGCTGACGAACCAGCGCCGCACGCTGTTGCGCCGTATGTGGGGGCTTGCGGCGGTCAGCATGGCATCTGGAGGCGCGACGCTCACGGCCTTTGGTGGAGGCTCCGGCGCCCAGACACCCGTGGTGGCTGCTTCTCCAACTCCACCTTCACCTGCACCTCCCCCTGCATCTGCATCAACGGCGCCAGCCCTCGGCTCCCACGCGCTCGCCTTCAACCGTGACGGGGTGTCGTCTTCATCGCTGTCCACTCCCGGCATGTCCACGCGCGCGACCGGAAGCACCCTCTTGGCCTGCGTCGGGCGGGGTGTGCTTTCGGCCGTCGCGCCGACGGACAACGCGGGCAATTCCTTCGTCCAGATCGATGCGGCGCACAGCTACACCCTCTGGCCGAGCTCGGGAACGGGCCTTTCTGCCTGTGCGCAGGCCCGGGGCAKGARCGGKCACGCGGTCACCGTGGCGAAGCCCAAGGTCACCGACGAAACGACCCTGAGCGTTGTCGAGATCACCGGTGGCGGMTTGGTGCGCGATGTGCAGTGGCGCGAGGTGCTGTCGGGTCGGCCCTTGACCAGYGCCAGTGTCACCACCACCGGCCCYGCGCTGCTCGTCGCATGGTGGTGGGGCGATGCGGGTGTCGACYTGGACAAGACGGCCGTCCCCGACAACGGCTTCACGGTGGTCGATTCKGTACTGGCTTCYGGTGCCTTGGTGCAGTGCGCCGTTGCCGTCAGGCAGGTGGGCGTGGCCGGTACCTACGACCTGACCTGGACCTCGACGCCGCARCAAGGAGCGCAGCTCTGGCTCGTTGCCGTGCAGGCGGCCTGAGCATGGGCAGAACGAAGAGCCAGCTGATTCGCGATCCAAGCCCTCCATTCCGGCAGGACGCGGAGGCACAACTGGACCATTCTTCCAAACCTCCGAAAGCCTATGGGCTGCTTGATGGACGGCGGCCTCCGGCGTCGAGGAGCCACCCGTGTACGGGTGGGAGACAGAAGCTTCCTCTGCCAGCGCCGGAGGCCGTCGTGTTCGCTGCGACGGATCCCTATAGTTCCAAGAATCCCGTGTCGCCGACGTGGGTGCGGGACATCCAGTCGTCAATGAAGTTGCGGGCTTTTGTGCAGAGCGACAGACGCGCGCTCGCCTCCTCCAGGCGAGAAGTGGCCAGCACCAAGCGGCATTTTTGCTGCCCATTCAGGAGGAGATCCGCATGCCCTGAAAACGCTTCTCCGGCGCTTGTGATTTCCACGCGTACGACCCATTCGCGGTAGTCAAAATCCGCGTGTCCATCGGTGAGCATCGGGATCCTCGTTCTCTTGGTCTATGGCGGGAACTGCCCCACATGCTCTCCGAGCCCCATGAAGTGCGCAGTTGGACCGAAGCGCTCGGCATTGACGAAAAGACGCTCAGAGCGGCCGTGGCAGCGATCGGCGACTCCGCGGAAAAGGTACGCGAGTACCTGCGCAAGCAATGAACGCCAGGGGCGGCAAAACGATCAGGGCACCGGCTTCGACGAGAACGCCGCCACCTCGCCTGGCTTGCGGAGCATCTTGTCGACGTCCGCGGCGTGCAACTCCTCAGCCTGGATCATCTGCCGCGCGAACTCCTCCAACGCCACCGAGCGGCCTTCCACATGCGACAGCAGCTCGCGGTAGAGGGCCAGCGCGCGCGCCTCGGTGTCGAGCGATTCGCGAAGCATGGCGGCGATATCGTGCTGGTGCGAATCGAGCAGCGGCCCGATCGCGAGCGAGGGGTATTCGCCGAGGGTGGTGATCCACTCGCCGACCTGTTGCGCATGCAGCAGCGATTCGCTGGCCTGTTCGCGAAGCCACGAGACGATGGGAATGCGGCCGAAACCGAACACCAAGAAGGAGTAGTGCGTGTAGCGCACCACGCCCGCCAACTCGGCTTCGAGGAGCCGGTTGAGCACGGAGACGACCTTCGCTTGATCGAACTTTTCCATGTCTGCGCTTCCGGATGGAGGGGGAGCAAATTATGCGCCGCGCGCCGCACTGCTGCGGGG
>NZ_JBFUIU010000329.1:0-9682 GCF_056401695.1 Variovorax sp. P4_D9 | reverse complement strand
GTCTTCAGCGCCAGGACGCGGCTCGAAGAGGGCGAGATCCATGTCTTCGAGCGCGGCGGCTGGATCGAGGTGACGGCGCTGTCGCCCGCCCGGGTGGGCGCCGTTGCGATGGCCGCGGCCAGGAGGCCGGAGGCCGCTTCGCGCGTGGCGCGGCTGGTGCAGCTGTTGACCGGTTGAACCGACCCCCTAGCGTTCGCTCGCCGCTTCCTGCAGCGCGGTCAGAAAGCCGTTCCGCCACCAGTGCACATCCTGCTCGCGGATGCGCGACAGCAGCTTCTGGTGCCGCTCGCGGCGCTCGTCGAGCGGCATCTGCAGGGCCTGCTGCACGGTCTCGGCCGTGCCGTGCGTGTCGTAGGGGTTCACCAGCAGCGCTTCCTTGAGCTGCTCGGCGGCGCCGGCGAAGCGCGACAGCACCAGCACGCCCGGGTCGGCCGGGTCCTGCGCCGCGATGTATTCCTTGGCCACCAGGTTCATGCCGTCGCGCAGCGGCGTCACCAGGCCGACCGCAGCGGCCCGGCACAGGCCGGGCACGCGCTTGCGGGCCACCATGCGATGGATGTAGCGCACCGGCATCCAGTCGAGCTCGCCGAAGTCGCCGTTGATCGCGCCGCACAGCGATTCGAGCTCGCGCCGGATATCGGCGTAGGCATCGACCGTCTCGCGCGTCGGCGAGGCGATCTGGATCAGCGTGGCGCTGCGGCGGTTCTCGGGGTAGTTGGCCAGCAGCTCGCGGAACGAGCGCACGCGCTGCGGGATCCCCTTCGAGTAGTCGAGCCGGTCGATTCCCAGCAAGAGGCGCCGGCTCGAGTATTCGCGCTTCATGGTCTCGTACATGTCACGCGATTCCTTGGCGTGCGTGAGGGCCGCGAACTCGTCGACATCGATGCCGATCGGGAAAGCGTTGCAGCGCACCTTCTGCCCGTAGGCGCGGTACATGTGGTTCTCGAGGATCTCGCCGTGGGCTTCGTTCTTCACATAGTGCTCGAAGTGCTGCACGTCCTGCTCGGCCTGGAAGCCGATCAGGTCGTAGGCGAACAGCGAGCGCATCAGCCACTCGTGCTGCGGGATCGCCGCGATGATGATCTGCGGCGGCAGCGGGATGTGCAGGAAGAAGCCGATGCGCTGCCTGCAGCCCATCGCGCGCAACTCGGCCGCCAGCGGGATCAGGTGGTAGTCGTGCACCCAGATGATGTCGTCGTTCGTCAAGAGCGGCAGCAGCTTGCGCGCGAACAGCTGGTTCACGCGCCGGTAGCCGCCGATGAAGCCGGCGTCGAAGTGCGCCAGGTCGAGCCGGTTGTGGAACACCGGCCACAGCACGTCGTTGCTGTAGCCCAGGTAGTAGCTGTCGTGGTCCTCGCGGCTCAGGTCGATGGTGGCCAGCGTCACCTTGCCGGCCTGCTGCCGATGCAGCTCGCCCTCGCCGGTTGGGCCGTCCTCGACGATCGCGCCGCTCCAGCCGAACCACAGGCCGCCGCTTTGGTGCAGGCTTTCGCCGAGCGCCACTGCGAGGCCGCCGGCGGCCGGCTTGCGCGGATCCGCGACCCGGTTCGAAACGACGACAAGCCGACTCATATGCACGAATCCCAAGGCGCCGACAGCCTCACCGCCGCGTTGATGATCCCGACCATCGAATAGGTCTGCGGGAAGTTGCCCCACATCTCGCCGGTCACCGGGTGGGTGTCCTCGGACAGCAGCCCGAGCGGATTGCGCGCCGCCAGCATGGTCTCGAAGATCTGCCGCGCCTCGGCCTTGCGGCCGATCTTGGCCAGCGCGTCGATGCGCCAGAAGGTGCAGATGTTGAAGGCGGTCTCCGGCTTGCCGAAGTCGTCGGCGGCCTCGTAGCGGCGCATGTAGGGCCCGTCGCAGAGCGACTTCTCCATCGCTTCGACGGTCGAGACGAAGCGCGGATCGCGGGCGTCGATGAGTCCGACCTCGACCATCAGCAGCACGCTGGCGTCGAGCTCGTGGCCGCCGAAGCTCTCGGCGAAGGCCTGGCGCTCCTCGCACCACGAGCGGGTGAGGATCTCCTCGCGCATCCGCGACGAATGCCCGTGCCAATAGGCCGCGCGCTCGGGCAGGCCCAGCGTGCGCGCGATCTTCGTCAGCCGGTCGCAGGCGGCCCAGCTCATCAGCGCCGAGCTGGTGTGCACGCGGGCCCGCGTGCGCAGCTCCCACATGCCCGCGTCGGGCGTCCCATAGACGCGTATCGCCTGCTCGCCGACTGCTTCGAGGTACGGAAATTCGTTGACGCCGGCCCGGCTCAGCAGCCGGTGGTCATGGAAGGATTGGGCCGCGCCCAACACGATGTTGCCGTACACGTCGTGCTGGAAATGCTCCTGCGCCTGGTTGCCGACGCGCACCGGGCCCATGCCGCGGTAGCCGCCGAGCCCCTCGACGAAGGACTCCGGCAGCTCGCGCTCGAGTCCGATGCCGTAGAGGGGCTGGATGTGCTCGCCGTGCGAGCCGATGACCACGTTGGACAGCCAGCGCAGGTAGTCCTCCATGGTGCCGACTTCCGACAGGCTGTTGAGCGCGCGCACCACGAAGAAGGCATCGCGCAGCCAGCAGTAGCGGTAGTCCCAGTTGCGCTGGCTGCCCGGCGCCTCGGGGATGCTGGTGGTCATCGCCGCGACGATCGCGCCGGTGTCCTCGTAGAGCGAGAGCTTGAGGGTGATCGCGGCGCGGATCACCGCCTCCTGGTATTCGAACGGGATCGCCAGCCGCTTGCTCCAGGTGCGCCAGTAGGCGATGGTCTCCTGCTCAAAGTGGCGCGCCGTGTCGGCGATGCCGTCGGTCAGGGTCTCGTCGGCGCCGAGCACGAAGTTGTGCTCGCGCGAGAGAACGAAGGGCTGCCGCGAGAGGATGTGCGAGACCGAGGCATCGGTGTTCAGCCGCAGCGTGAAGTCGGGGCCGACATAGCGGATGTGGTTGCTGCCGCGCGTGATGGTCGGCGCCGTCGCGCCCCACTGGAAGTGCGGCGCCAGGGAGACGCGGATTCGCGGCGTGCCCTTGATCGGCTTGACCCGGCGCACCATCGTGAGCGGCCGGAAATAGCGCGAGCGGCTGTGGAAGCGCGGCGCCAGGTCGGTGATCTCGATGCCCTGGCCGGCGCTGTCGAAGAGCTGGGTGCGCAGCACCGCGGTGTTCGGCTCGTACCACTGCTTCGAGGACGCGAAGTCCTCGATCTCGATGGCCCATGCGCTGGCGTCCGCGCCCGGATCGAGCAGGGCGTTGAAGACCGGGTCGCCGTCGAAGCGCGGCAGGCAGCACCAGACCACCCGGCCGCGGGCGTCGACCAGCGCGCTGTAGGCGCAATTGCCGATCACGCCGACGTCGAGCGAGGCCGGCGCCGGCGGCGCGAAGCCGCCGTGCGGGATCGCGAGTGAAACGCCGGCGTGATCTTCGGCGGCCGCCTCGGCGCGGGTGGGGGTCATTCGTCGGTCCTCCGCGGGGTGTTTGTCTGGCGGGGCGATGCCAGCAGGTCCCGTGCCGCGATCAGCCATTCGAACACCGCGCGTGGCGAATCGAGCCGGTGCAGCGCCTGGCTGGGGCCCGAGCCGACCTTGATTGCGATGCCGCCGATCGGCTGCACCACGGCGAAGCCGTTCTCGTCGGTGGTGTCGTCCCCGGCGAACACCGGCGTCCGCCCGGCGAAAGGGGCCTCCTGCATGAAGGCGGCGATCGCGACGCCCTTGTGGATGCCTGCGGGCTTGACTTCGAAAACGAACTTGCCGTGCATCAGTTCCAACTGCGGCTGGTCGAAGATGATGCGTGCCATGGCGTCGCGGCAGACCGCCTCGAGCTGCGGTGCGAGCCGGTAGTGCAGCGCGATGGCGGCGTGCTTGCGTTCCACCAGCAGGCCCTCGTGCACGCGGGCGAGTTCGTTGGCGGCATCGAGGACCCGCGTGAGATCGGGGGCGCGCTGCTCCTGCATCCGGCCGTCGGCAGCGCGGCGCTGGACGCCGTGCTCGCCCGCGGCCGGCAGGCGCAGGGGCGCCAGGAAGCGATCGAGCACGTCGATCTGGCGGCCGGAGACGACTGCCAGCGCGCCGCCCAGGAGGTCGCGAAGGTCGGTGAGCAGCCCCACCATCGCCGGGGGCACGTGGATCGCCTCGGGCGTCTCGGCGAGATCCACCAGGGTGCCGTCGAAATCGAGGAAGAGGGCCGCGTCGGGGTTGAGTCGGGGGGGCTTCTGCATGGAGGGAAAACCATAGCAGACTCGCGCCCCCCGGGCGCGTCGGCCAAGTTCGCCAATCAGGCAGCAGGGTCGGGCAGTGTCGCC
This sequence comes from Variovorax sp. P4_D9, assembly GCF_056401695.1. Taxonomy (NCBI): domain Bacteria; kingdom Pseudomonadati; phylum Pseudomonadota; class Betaproteobacteria; order Burkholderiales; family Comamonadaceae; genus Variovorax; species Variovorax sp. P4_D9. The sequence continues at coordinate 5,400 of NZ_JBFUIU010000329.1, read as the reverse complement.
GCGACTGCCGCGACCCGCGCCCGGGCGATCGCCTCGCCGATCTTCGGACCGGTGGCGCCGGCCGCCTGGGCGTCGCGCGCGATCGGCTCGGTCGCGACCGCACGCGCCGCCGCCAGGGCCGCGAGCAGGCGGAGGCGCTGCGGATAGGGTGCCTCCTCGAGGCCCAGACGCCCGCGCGCATCGCATTCGCAGGCCAGCAGAACGTCGTCGAAGCGCTCGGGCTTGCGGAAGGCGTCGCAGCGCTCGAGCAGCCGGACCATCGCGGTGGCGCCGAGATCGCCGCTGCGGTGGATGTTGCCGTGCTCGCGCGCCACCACGTCGGCCAGCTCGCGGACCTCGACCGGCACCCGCCAGCGCTCGCACACCCCGCGCAGAAGCTTTGCACTGCGCTGCTCGTGGCCGATGTGGCGCGGCAGCGCGTCGGCCGGCGTGCTGCCCTTGCCGAGGTCGTGCACCAGGCAGGCGAAGCGCACGCCCAGCGGCGCCGAGAGCCTGGCCGCCATGTCGAGCACCATCATCAGGTGCACGCCGGTGTCGACCTCCGGATGGTGGACCTCGGGCTGCGGCACGCCCCACAGGCGATCGACCTCGGGTAGCAGCACCGCCAGTGCGCCGCAGGCACGCAGCAGTTCGAACATGCGCGAGGGCCGGGCTTCCATCAGGCCGCGCGCAAGTTCCTGCCAGACCCGCTCGGGCACCAGCGCATCGACCTCGCCGCCCTCGACCATCTCGCCCATCAGTGCCATAGTTTCCGGCGCTACCCGGAAATCGGCGAAGCGGGCCGCGAAGCGGGCGACGCGCAGGATGCGGACCGGGTCCTCGCGAAAGGCGTCGGTCACGTGCCGCAACTGCTTGTGTTGCAGGTCGCGCTGGCCATGGAAGGGATCGATTAGGTCGGCCGGATCGAGCTCGAGCCGGTCGGCGGCCGCGATGCGCTCGGCTGGCAGCGCGATCGCGTTGATCGTCAGGTCGCGCCGCGCCAGGTCCTGCTCGAGCGTGACGTCGGGTGCCGCGTGGACCACGAAGCCGCGGTAGCCCGGCGCGCTCTTGCGCTCGGTGYGGGCCAGCGCGTACTCCTCGCGCGTCTCGGGATGCAGGAAGACCGGGAAGTCGCGGCCCACGGGCAGGTAGCCGCGCGCCGCCATCTGCTCGGGCGTAGCGCCGACCACCACCCAGTCGTGGTCGCTGCCGGGCCGGCCGAGCAAGGTGTCGCGGATCGCGCCGCCGACGAGATAGGTTCGCATGCCGCGAGTCTAGGCGCAGCAGGCGGGCTCAGCGGGCGCTGCGGTACGGCTCCTCGAAGGGCAGGAAGTCCTTTTCGGCCAGTGCATCGTCGATCCAAGCCTTGACGCCGGGCAGCGACTGCACGCGCTCGATGTAGGCCGTGAGGGCGGCCGGTACCGGCAGCCCGTAGGTCTTGATGCGCGTGCCCACCGGCGCGAAGTAGGCGTCCGCGATCGTGAAATCGCCGAACAGCATCGGCCCGCCGTGCTGCGCCAGGAGGTCGCCCCACATCTGCACGATGCGGTCCAGGTCGCTCCGGACCTCCGGCTGCTCGCGCAGCAGCCGGGCGCCGACCTCGGGCAGCGAGGCCTCGATGTTCATGCCGCAATGGCCGCGCAGACCGCCGAAGCCCGAGTGCATCTCGGCGCAGATGCTGCGCGCGCGGGCGCGGTGGGCCACGGACTGCGGCCACAGCCTTTTCTCGGGATGGGTCTCGGCCAGGTATTCGGCGATCGCCAGGGTGTCCCAGACCACCAGGTCGCCGTCGACCAGCACCGGCACCTTGGCGACCGGGTTGAGGGCGGTGATGGCGTTCTTGAACTGCGAGCCGGCATCGAAGGAGTCGAAGCGCATCTTCACTTCCTCGAAGGGGATGCCGGCCTGCTTCATCAGCACCCAGGGCCGCATCGACCAGGACGAGTAGTTCTTGTTGCCGATGTAGAGCTGGGTCATGGCGGTCCTCCGAAGGGTTGCAAAGCCTTCGATGCTAGCGGCGTCGCGCGCCGCGATTGATGACGTTGCGAACCGGAATTGATGATCAGCGCCTGGGCGTCTCGTCCGCCGGGCCGGCCACCCGCTCGATCAGCGCCACCAGCCGTGGCACCAGCGCCAGCACGGCCAGCGCCAGCAGGGCGCTGAGCACTGCGGTCACCTCGCGGCCCAGCCCGCAGGCCATGCCGATGGCGGCGGTCATCCAGAGGCCGGCCGCGGTGGTCAGGCCCTGCACGTTGTGCTCGTCCCGGCCCTGCTTGAGAATCGTGCCGGCGCAGAGGAAGCCCACGCCGGCCACCAGGCCCTGGATCACGCGGCTCATGTCGGCCGGCCCGATGCCGGCCTGCTGCGGCACGAGCACGAACAAGGCCGAGCCGATCGCCACCAGCATGTGGGTGCGCACGCCGGCGGCCTTGCCCTGGTGCTCGCGCTCGAAGCCCAGCAGGAAACCCAGCACGGCGGCGAGCAGCAGTCGCACCAGGATGCGCAGCACTTGCGGAAGGTCGGGAACGTCGGAGAACTCGGCGGCGAGCACCTCGGTGGTCGCGGCCCACACGGATGTGGCCATGGCGCGGCGTGAAATGACGGAGGCCGAAGTGTCGCCCCGGGGCCGCGCCCCCGCCTGTAGGACGGCGGCACATTCCGCCGCTCAGCCGGGCGGGAGGTCGGAAGCGCGCAGCGGCGTTAGGTCGACCGTCCGCGGCAGCGTGGGGGCGCTGCCGTGCCAGCGGCGCACGGCGCGCTGGAAGAACATGCTGTTGGGAATCTTCAGCGTCGTGCCCTGCTGCGCGCTGCCGCTTTCCTCCAGCGTGGTGAAGACCAGGTTGATGTCCAGAACGCGGCCCTTGAGGCCCGGCTTCTCGCCGTTCTCCAGCACCTCGACCGTGTCGCCGGGCCAGAACATGCGCGTGGTGAAGATCAGCAGCGCGCAGAATATGTTCGACAGCACGCTCCAGGCGGCGAAGAAGGCCACCGCGCCGACGGCGGCAAAGCTCGTGAAGGCGGTCCACAGCACGCCCCCTGAAACGCCGAGCCGCTCGAGGCCCCACAGCAGGGCGCCGCCATAGATCAGGAAGCCGGCCGTGCGGCGCGTGATCAGGGCCACGTTGCCGGGCAGTGCGTAGCCCGTGGTCACGCGCAGGATCAGCCGGCGCGCCAAGCGGTACATCAGCCAGGCGGCCAGCAGGATCAGCGCCACCTGCGCCACGGGGAGGGTGATTTCGAGCCATTCGACGGCCCAGCCGGGCAGCTGGGCACGCAGGCTCTGCAGGGTTCGGTTCACTCCCGACCTCAGGGCAGGTCTTTGTTGGGCTCGGGCTCGGCGGCGCTGCGCGGGCCCACGTTGCCCAGGCGCGACTTGAGCGACTGCGGCTGTCCGCTGATCACGGCGGCGTAGTTGGTGGTGTTCGCGAGCACCTTCTTGACGTAGTCGCGGGTCTCGTTGAAGGGCACGTTCTCGGCCCAGATCGCGGCCTCCATGATTGGGCCGTTGCGCCAGCTGCGCGGCCGGCCGGGACCGGCGTTGTAGGCCGCCGCGGCCAGAGCCATCGAGCCGTCGAAATCGTCGAGCGCGAGCTTCAGGTAGTTGGTGCCGATCGTGATGTTGGTCTCGCGCTCGTTGAGCTGGCCCGGCGTGAAGTCGCCCAGGCCGATCTTCTTGGCGGTCCAGCGCGCGGTGGCCGGCATCACCTGCATCAGGCCGGAAGCGCCGACGCCCGAGCGGGCGTCCATGATGAAGCGGCTTTCCTGGCGGATCAGGCCGTAGACGTAGGCCGGGTCGAGGCCGATCTCCTGGCTCTTGCGCAGCACCGTGTCGTGGAAGGGCATCGGGAAGCGCTGCTCGACGTCGATCACGCCCTTGGTGCGCTCGCTGGTGTTGATGCAGCGGTCCCAGACCTCGCGCTGGCAGGCCAGGTCGGCGGCGGCCAGCAGCTCGCGGTCGCCCATGCCGCCCTTGTCGTGTAGGTTGGTAGCGTAGTTCCACTCGCGCGTGCCTTCGGGGCGCAGCCCGATCGCGATCGCGTACAGCGCGCGGTTGAGCGCCGGGTTGCTGCGCGCGGCGGCCTTTTCTTCCGGCGTGAGCGGCGCCGGCCGGGTCGGCACGGCAGCGCGCTGGCCCAGTTCCTCGAGCGCCAGCAGCTCGTAGAAGCCCCGGGTCCCGGCGATGCTCTCGAGCAGGATGCGGGCCTGTTCGCGGCGCGCCTCGCCGCCGCCGGCGAGCTGGGCGCGGGCCTTCCAGTAGACCCAGGTCGGGTCTTGCTGCTGGCTCTCGCTCATGGCGTCGATGGCGGTCTGGACGTCCTTCCAGCTGCGGGTGCGCAGCGCCGCGCGGGCCTTCCAGGCCAGCATGTCGTCCGTCAGGTCGCCGAGCTTGGTGACGTTGGCGAAATAGCCGTTGGCCAGCGGCGAGAGCTTGGTGGCGAACTGTCGGCCGATGGCGCCCCAGAGCCAGTTACGCTCCTCGTTCGACAACGTGGTGTCCCATTTGCCCTCGAGCAGGGATGCGGCCACGGCCGGGTCGGCCACGGTGATCTTGATCAGGGCCAGCACCACCAGTTCGCGGCGCGACTTGACGACCGCGGTGACGCGGCCGGCCAGGAACTTGGCCGGATTGGCGTTCATCTCGTCGAACAGGCCGATGGCATCGGGCGCCACCAGCGTCACGGCGGAGCGGGCCGCCTGCGGGCGGTTGGCCTCGATCGCCAGCCGCGCCTTCCTCCAGGCGTCGTTGGGCGACATCAGGCGGGCGCCAATCATGCGGTCGGCGGCGGTCAGGCAGCCGTCGTCGAGTTCGCGCTGGGCGAACCAGTTGCGCCGCACCTCGTCGGCCTGGGCCTCGGTGGCGCTGGCCGAGCGCAGCGTCTCGACCAGGATCGCATAGCAGCGGACCTGGGCATCGTCGTTCATGCGGAACTCGGGGTGCAGCGCGCCGAAGCTGTCCCAGTCGCGGCGCTGGCCGRCCAGCAGCAGCCAGTCGTTGCGCATGCGGTCCTCCTGGTAGGTGCCGGCATAGCGGGCCAGGAAATCCTGCACTTCCTGGGGGCTGGCCTCCCCGAGCCGCGCCCGCAGCTCCCAATAGGCGGCCCAGGGTTCCAGCGCATGGCCTCGCGCCTGAGGCAGCAGCGCCGCCAGCCTGGCTTTGTCGCCGCGCTGGGAAGCCTGTTTCATCTGCAGCAGGACATCGTCGCTGCCGCTTTGCGCGCGGGCCGGCTGGAGTGCCGCGGTGGCGGCCAGGACGAGCAAAAGATAGAGGGTGGAGAAAGAGGCGCGGGGGAGGCGCCGTGCGGATGCCAAAATGCTTGCGAACTGCATCGGGGGATTATGGACAAGTCAAAGGGTGCCGACACCTCGGAAACGGCCACTTTTCTCAAGGGACAACTGCGTGCGGCGCTGATCGAGCAGCGC
>NZ_JBFUIU010000328.1:0-9695 GCF_056401695.1 Variovorax sp. P4_D9 | reverse complement strand
GTGTAGCGCACCTCGTCGAGGCCGCCGACACGCGCCGCGGCCAGCGCGTCGATGGCGCCGATCGCGCCGGCGATCAGTTGCACCTGCGTGCCGCCGGCGAGCGCGGCGGCCTCGAGCTTCTCGGCGAAGCCCTGGGCCGACAGCGCGCCCACGGACGCCACGACACAGGGCGTGCCGCGTTGCAGGGCCGGCAGCACATGCGCCTCGATCGCCGCGTGGCCCGCCGCTTCGACGACCAGATCGATGCCTTCGAGCGGAACGGAGGACACGACCTGCGCGCCCGGTGCGAGCCGCTGCGCCGTGGCCTGCGCCGCAGCGAAGGCATCGGCCGGCACGACGATGGCCTTGATCTCCAGGGCCGTGTCGGCCTCGAGCAGTTCGAGCATCGAGGTGCCGATGGCTCCGCAGCCGACGAGTGCAATGCGCGTGATGGCGGACATGCGAAGGGCTCCGCTCACTTGGCCGTGCCGAGCGCAGGAATCTGCGTGATCGTGTTGGTCGGCGGACCGGCGAAGGTGCTCTTGAAGCCGCCGATGGACAGCATGTCGATCTCGAGCAGGAAGGGGCCCTTGGCAGCCAGTGCTTCGTCCAGGCGCGCCGGCAGGTCGTCCAGCTTCTGCACGCGGGCGTGCGGCAGGGCGATCGACTTGCACAGCAGGTCGTAGTCGGGCGTGTGCAGCTCGGCATAGCACTGGCGGCCGCCGTACTGCGCGTCCTGGATGTTCTTGATGACGCCGTAGCTCTTGTCGTTCATCAGCACGATCACCATGGGCGCCTTCTCCTGCACCATGCAGGCCAGTTCGCCGAGGTTCAGGATGAAGCCGCCGTCGCCGGCCAGGCAGAAGGTCTTGCGGCCCGAACCGGTCACCACGGCACCGATCGCCGCGCCGATGGCCATCGGCATGCCCTGCCCGATGCCGCCGCCGGTGGCGTGCACGCCGGCGCTGGGTTCGAAGATGCGCAGTTCGCGGTTGCCCCAGGTGCTGTTGGAGACGGTCACGTCGCGCACCCAGTTGAACTTGCGGCCCGCCACCGACTGGATCTGGCGCACCAGTTCGGCATACGGGCCGAGGCCGTCGCGCAGCGTCGCGACCGCTTGGTCGTGCGCGGCGCGCAGGTCGACCAGCAGCTTGGGATCGGCCTGGTACTTGGCGGCCTCGAGGCGATCGGCCAGGCCTTCGAGTGCCAGCGCGGAATCGCCGCAGATGAAGGAGTCCGACGCATAGCAGCGGCCTTCGGCGGCGGCGTCGGCGTCGATGCGATACAGCGGGCGCGGCAGCTTGAGTTCATACTTGAGGGTCTCGTTGCCGCGCAGGCGCGAACCGACCACTAGCATCGCATCGCAGGTCTGGTAGAAGGCCTCGACCGGCTTSTGGATGTTGTAGGMGCCGAGCGAGCCGGCATCGTCCTCGGGCACCGTGCCGCGGCCTTGCGTGGTGGTGACCACGCCGAAGCCCAGCTTCTGGAGGCGCTGGATCGCGGCCGGGGCGTGGCGGGCACCGCCGCCGACCCACAGCAGCGGGCGCCTGGCCTTGGCGAGGTTCACGGCCAGCGCGTCGAGGCCGGCCTTGGAAGGCACGGCGGGCTCGATCGGCAGCGGCGACAGGTCGGCCGGCATCGTGACGAGCGCGGACTGGATGTCGATCGGGATCTCGACGCTGACCGGGCCGGTCGGCGCGGTCATCGCGACCTGCACCGCACGCTTCAAGGTGCCGAGCAGGTTCTCGACGCTGCGCACGCGGAAGGCGGCCTTCGAGATGGCCTTGAGCATCGTGAGCTGGTCGGGGGCCTCGTGGATGTACGACATGCCCTTGTCGATATAGGGCGTCTCGATCTGGCCCGTGATGTGCAGCAGCGGTGCGCCAGCGGTCAGCGCTTCGACCATGCTGCCGGCGATGTTGCCGGCGGCCGGGCCGGTGCTGGTGATACACAAGCCCAGGGTGGCGGTGGAGCGGGCATAGGCATCGGCCATGTTGCCCGCTCCGGCCTCGCCGCGCGCCGAGATGAAACGGATCGCGCCGCGCTGCGCGAAGGCATCGAGGATCGGCATGTTGTGGATCGAGATGACGCCGAACGCCGCCTTGACGCCGCATTGCTCGAGGAAGGCGGCGACGACTGCGCCGGCCGTGACGGTGTTGTGGGGGTTATGCATGGCGGGAATGGCCTCCGGAAATGTCGATGTGGCTGCCCGTCGTATAGGACGCGAGCGGTGAAGCGAGAAAGAGGATCGCGCGCGCGGCTTCGATCGGAAGCCCCAGGCGACCCAGCGGAATGTGCTTGTCGTGGGCGAGCTGGCCGCTCCAGGCGTTCCAGTCGAGTTCGGTCTGCACGCGGGCCTCGAAGCGGCGGCGCCACTGGCCCGACTCGACCAGGCCGATCAGGATGCCGYTGACGCGCACGCCCTCGGGCGCGAACTCGGTCGCCAACGAGCGCACCAGGCTCAGCACGCCGGCCCGTGCCGCCGAGGTCGCGACCATGTGCGGCTCGGGCTGGCGCGCCAGCAGCGAGTTGGCACAGACGATCGCGGCATCGCCGAGCACGGCGCGCTGCGCCTTGAGCTGCGGCAGGAAGGCGCGGGTCGGGTGGATGACCGAGAAGAACTTCAGCTGCAGCTCGTCGGTCCAGGCCTGGTCGTCGGTGTTGGCGAAGGTCGAGACGCGGCCCTGGCCGGCGTTGTTGATCAGCATCGAGGCCGGGCCGAGCGCGGCCTCGCTCTCGGCGGCGAAACACTTGACCGAGGCGGCGTCGAGCACGTCGCAGGTACGGGCGAAGATGCGCGCCTCGGGGCGGCTGGCGCGCAGGCCGGTCACCGCGCGGTCGAGCCGCTCGGCATCGCGGCCGCACAGCGCCACGGCGGCGCCGCAGTCGAGCAGCAGCTCTGCGGTTGCGAGGCCGATGCCCGAGGAGCCGCCGGTGACCACGGCCACGCGGCCGGCCAGCGCATCGGCGGCGAAGAATTGGGTGGAAAGGTTCGGGGTCGTCATGATCAGCAACTCAGGCCGCACGGTCGCTGCCGCGCAGCGGAATCACCTGGCCCTTGGGCGCAGGCGAGTAGTTCAGCAGTCCGGAGATCTCGTCGGCGGTCTGGCGCACGCGCTGCACCATCTCGTCCATGCGGCTTTCCTCGATGTGGCCCGAGGTGATGGTCGCGCCGAGCGCCGCCACGATGTGGCCGCTGTGGTCGCGCACCGGGGCGGCGATGGTGGAGATGTTCGATTCGAAGAAGCCTTCGCCCAGCACGTAGCCGCGCTGGCGGTCGGCTTGGACCATGTCGAACAGCTGGCCGACCGAGACCGGCGTGTTCGGCGAGAAGGACTCGAGCCGGTCTTCGGGATAGAGGGCGCGCAGCTGCACCAGCGTCAGGTCTTCGAGCAGGATGCGGCCCAGCACCGTGGCGTGCGCCGGCAGCCGCGTCCCCACGGTCACCGAGCTGGCGAAGGGCGTCGGCGGCGCGACCTTGGCGACATAGACGATCGAGCGGCCATCGCGCACGACCAGGTTGCACGGGGTGCGCAAGTCGTCGCAGAGCCGCTGCAGCAGCGGCGTGCCGAGCTGCGTGAGTTCGAGCGAGGCCAGGTATTCGAAGCCCAGGCGCAGCACGGCCAGGCCCAGACGATAGTCGCGGCCGCCTTCGGCGCGCTCGAGGAAGCCCATGTTCTCGAGCGTGGTCAGGAGCCGGAACACGGTCGAGCGCGGCAGCTCGAAGCGGCGCGCCAGCTCGGGCGCCGACAGCGCGCGGTGCTCGCGGCTGAACTCGCACAGCAGGCGCAGCCCGCGCTCGAGCGCCGGGACGTTGTAGCGGTCCGCGCCTTCTTCGATCGGATCGATTTCGTTGGTAGCCATGGTGCCTCTGGGTGGTTGTCTGGATCGATTCAGGATGCCAGAAGGTCGCGCAGCAGCGCCGCGACGGCTTCCGGCCGCTCGACGTAGCTGGCATGGCCGGCGTTGGCGAGCAATTCGAGCGCGACGCCGCACTTCTGGGCCACCTCGGCACAGGCGGCGGGCGGCGTGACGATGTCGAACGCCCCGCAGGCCACGCGCACCGGCATCGCCGGCGGCAGGTCGGCCAGCAGGTCGCCGCCGCACAGCAGCTCAACCGCCTGGCGGTAGCCGCCCTCGTTGAGCCGCGCCATGTTCCAGCGCACCCACTGGCGGGCCGGCTCGCTCGCGCCGGCCGACAGCAGGCGGGCGTCGGCTTGCGCGGCCATGCCCGCGACACCGACGCGCGCCAGGGTGTCGAGCCGCTGGGTGCGCACGCGCTGGCGGGTTTCGGCGCGTTCGGGCGCACCGTAGCCAGCCGCCGGGCTGATCAGCAGCAGCCGCTCGAAGCGTGCGGCCAGCGCCGATCCCGGCCGTGCAGCGGCAGCCGCGGTCAGCGCGCCGAGCGAATGGCCGACCAGCGTGCAGCGGTCGACAGCGAGCGCATCGAGCATCGCGCCGAGCCGCTCGGCGTAGTCGGCGGCCTTCGGTGCCGCGGGGGCCAGCGGCGTCGATGCGCCGTAGCCGGGTGCGTCCCAGGCGATCACGCGCGCTTGCGGCGCCAGCAGCAGAGCGGTATCGAGCCAGGAGGCGGCACCCGAGCCGATGCCGTGCAGGCAGACCAGCGCCTGCCCCGTGCCGCACTCGCGCACCGACATCACGCTGCCATCGGGCAGCGCCACGGGGCGTGCCGGGAAGCGCGCCTCGAGGCGCGACAGTTCGGACGGCGGAACGGTGGTGGCGAGATCCATGGCCCTGCTCATCGGAGTCGGCTCGGCGTCGCGGCTCAGCGCTTGACCTTCGCCAGCGGATGGTCCGCCGGATAGGTCGGCGTCACCGGCTTCTTGGCGCCGAGCATCACGCACATCAGCGCATCCTCGTCGCCGATGTTGATCTCCTCGCGGTAGACGCCCGGCGGCACCGAGATCAGGTCGCGGTCGGTCATGACGGTCTCGAAGCGCTCGCCATCCTTCTCGATGATGACCTTGAGCTTGCCGCGGATCAGGAAGAACACTTCTTCGACGTCGGTGTGCAAGTGCGGCGGGCCTTCATGGCCGGCCGGGATCACCATGGTCGAGAAGGTGAAGTTCTCGGCCGGCACGGTGTTCACGTCCGCAGCCACGCCGGTGCCGCCGGTGCCCACGTAGCGCATCTGCGCACGGCGGAACTTGGGGTCGAGGTCGGCCTGGAACTTGAGTGCATCCCAGTCGTACTTGCGGGTCGAGTAGCGCGCGATGCGCGTCTCCATCCATTGCTGGAGGCTGCTGCCCTCGGGCTGCGCCAGGGTGTCGGCGGCGCCGTCGATCTTCTGTTGTTCGGACAAATCGCTCATCGGGAATCTCCTTGGTCGAAAAATCAATGCATCACGAAGCCGCCGTTGACGGCGAGCAACTGGCCGGTCACGAAGCGCGACAGGCCCGAGAGGGAAAAGAGCATCGCGCCGCAGACGTCGGCGGCCTGCTGCTCGCGCGGAATCGCGCGGCCTTCGAGGTATTTCTGGTGCCGGGCCAACGGCACGTATTCGGTCGCCTCGACCAGCGTCAGGCCGGGCGCCACCGCATTGACCGTGATGCCCTCGCCGCCCCACTCACGCGCCAGCGAGCGCGTCATGGAGATCACGGCGCCCTTGCTCGAGGCATAGGCCAGCAGGTTCGGGGCGCCCCACAGCGCGGTGTCCGACGCCAGGTTGACGATGGCGCCGCGGCCGCTGGCGGCCAGCGCGCCGCGGCAGGCGCGGCTCATGAGCCAGGTGCCGCGCACGTTGACGTCCATGACGCGGTCCCAGGTGTCGACGTCGAGCGCTTGCGCATCGCGGCCGCCCGAGTTGGTGATGGCGGCGTTGTTGACCAGGCCGTCGAGGCCGCCGAGGGCCGCGCTCGCCGCTGCGGCGCAGGCCTCGATCGAGGCCGAGTCCGCCAGGTCGACCGCCAGCGCATGGGCCGTGAAGCCGGCTTCGCGCAGCGCCGCGGCCTCGCTCTGCGCCAGGTCCGAGAGAAGGTCGGCCATCACCACGGCGCCACCGGCGGCGGCGATGCACTTGGCGAAGGCCAGCCCGAGGCCGCGCGCGGCACCGGTCACCAGCACCTTGCGGCCGGCGAGCAGGTTGGCGGGCAGTTCCGCAAGCAGGGCCTGCAGGCTCTGGTGGTCGGGAGTGACGCTGGGTGGGGTCATGGGTATTCTCAGTCGGCCTGGATGCCGAGTTCCTTGATGACACGGCCGAAGCGCTCGAAGTCGGCGGCGTTGGTCTTGGCCAGGGTCTCGGGCGTGCCACCCAGCGGGAGTGCGCCGAACACCGCCATCTTGGAAACGACATCGGGCATCTTGAGGATTTCGTTGAAGTGGGCGTTGAGCGTTTTCACGATCTCGGGCGATATGCCCTTGGGGCCGAAGATGCCGTTCCAGGCCATCACCTCGACATCCTTGTAGCCAAGCTCCGCGAGCGTCGGCACATTGGGCGCCAGCGGCGAACGCGCGCGGTCGGCGACCGCCAGCGGCGCCAGCTTGCCGCCTTGCAGGTAAGGCGCGATCGGGCCGTAGGTGATCACCGTCAGCGGCACGTGGCCACCGAGCACGTCGTTGATCGCCGGCGCCACGCCCTTGTAGGGCACGTGCTTGATGTCGACGCCGGCGCTCTTGTTGAACATCTCGCCGAGGATGTGCATCGGCGACCCGCTGCCCGGGCTGGCATAGGAGAGAGCCYGGCCGCTCTTCGCGGTGGCCACCATCTCCTTGAGGCTCTTGGCGCCGCTGGCCGGCCCCGAGACCAGGAACAGCGGCATCATCGCCGTCTGGATGATGGGCGTGAAGCCGTTCACTACGTCGTAGCCGGCGCCGGGGCTGGTCTTCAGCACGATCTGGGCGATCGAGAAAGTGCTCGGCGCCACCAGCAGCGTGTAGCCGTCGGCCGGGGCCTTGGCGACAAAGCTGCTGCCGATCACGCCGCTGGCGCCCGGACGGTTGTCGACCACCACCGGCTGGCCGATGCGGGTCGAAAGCTTCTCGGCGAACAGCCGCGCCAGCGCATCGGTGTCGCCACCGGCCGGATAGGCCACCACGAGAGTGATCGGCTTGCTGGGCCAGGCCTGGGCCCAGCTCGGGCCGGCGGCGACGGCAGCTGCGGTACAGAGCGCGAGGGCCAGCGCTTGGCGGCGTGTCTTCTTCATCATGGGGGGCGATTCCTTGGTGTTGGAGAGAATTCGCTTGTTTCGCTAATAAACCAATGATTTATTGATGAAACGATGGATGAAGAATAGTAGGTCAAGAGGCAATCAAATATTGGTATTAACCCTAGCTTTGAAGGCGCGACAGCGCCGCCTACATCCCAGCGGCTGAGCCGGGCCTGACTCGCGGGGCCGGAAATACCCCGAGCGCGCCGACGGCGGATCGACAGCTTCGCTTCCTACGATGGAGGGACCGTGCAGCCGCATGCCGCACACCCTCCGGAGACATCCATGAGCACAGCCATCCTCGCCCCCGGCGTCCCGCGGCCCCGGCCAGCACTTCCAAGCTCGGCGCCGTGCTGCGCGTCACGAGCGGCAACTTCCTCCGTTCGGCATGTACAACGGCGCCATGGTCGTGGCCCTGACCGAGGTGATGCCGGTGGAGTTCCATGTGGTCGGCTTCTCGCTCGCCTACAGCCTGGCGACCGCGGTGTTCGGCGGCTTCACGCCGGCCATCTCGACCTGGCTGATCGAGACCACCGGCGACAAGGCGGCACCGGCCTGGTGGCTCAGCGTGGCGGCGGCCTGCGGCTTGACGGCCACCTTGATCCCCTATCGCAAGGGCCGGCGGCCATCTGTCGCCTGACGCCGCGCCCACCTGGGCTGCGGCAGAATCCGGGGCGATGAGCACCCTCTTCTCCCCGGCCGTGGTCTCGGCCTTCACGCCCTCCGGCGCCCTGCGCGCCTCCATCAATCTCGGCAACCCGATCCTCGCGAACAAGGATCCTGCCGGCGGCGAGCCGGTTGGCGTCTCGGTCGACCTGGCGGGCGCCTTCGCCGAGCGGCTCGGCGTCGCCCTCGAACTGGTGGTGTGCGAGAAGGCCGCTGCCTCGGTCGAGGCCGTCCGCGGCGAGCAGGCCGACATCGGCTTCTTCGCCATCGACCCGGCACGCGGTGAAGGCCTGCGCTTCACCGCCCCCTACGTCTTGATCGAGGGCAGCTACCTGGTGCCGGCGAGCTCCGGGATACGGGCCAACGACGAAGTGGATCAAGAAGGGCGGCGCATCGCGGCCGGCAGCGGCAGCGCCTACGACCTGTTCCTCACGCGCGAGATCCGGCACGCGCAGATCGTCCGCGTGCAAGGCGCTCAGATCGTCATGGAAAGCCTGCGTGCCGGCCAGGTCGAGGTGGCGGCGGGCATCCGCCAGGTGCTCGAAGCCGAGGCCGCAGGCGACCCGGCCCTGCGCCTGCTGCCGGGTCGCTTCATGGTGATCCGGCAGGCCATGGGCACGCCCGCCTCACGAGGCCCGGAAGCGGCCGCCGCCCTGGCCGCCTTCGTCGAGGAGATGAAGGCCGGCGGCTTCGTGGCTGATGCGCTGGCCCGGCACCGGATCCAGGGCGCCAGCGTGGCGCCGCCGGGCTAAGGCCGGCGCCGGTCTAGATCCCCAGCTTGGTCAGCAGTTGCCGCGCCGGCCAGCGCTCGCCGCGGGCCGGCCAGGCCTCCACCAGTTCGACCATCCGCGCGTTGAGCGGCGCCTGCATGCCGTGGCTTTGCGCCAGCCGCACCACCTCGCCGCTCAGCACGTCGATCTCGGTACGCCGGCCCAGCGCCAGATCGTCGGCCATGCTCGACCGCGCCTTGGCGTCGATGCGCAACATGCGCGCCGCGACCAGCCGGAAGAGCGGCGTCGGCAGCCGCAGGATCGGCGGAATCTTGTGCGGCGGCACCGCACCGAGCTGGGCCGGCGTGATCCCGGCCCGTGCGATCACTGCCAGCGCTTCGTCGATCAGCGCCGCAAAGCAGCGCCGGTAGCCGCGATCGAGCAGTTCGTCGCGCAGCGGCAGGCCCGACAGCGCGTTGACCGGGTTGTTGAGGTTGAGCAGCAGCTTGCCCCATTGCACCGGCAGCAGGTCGGCGTGCAGGTCGATCGGCACCCCGGCGCGCTCGAAGACCGCCACCCACGGCCGCAGCGCCGCATCGTCCTGGGCCGCCAGCCTTCCTTCGGTGCCCCGATGGAAGGCGCCGGGTCCCACCTCGGCCACGTTGTAGGGCACCATGCCCGGCAAAATCCGAAGGCTGGGCCCGGCCTCGGCGGCGACCCGCGCATTGGCGACGCCGTTCTGCAAGGACAGCACGGGCGTGCCAGCAGGCAGTGCGACGGCGAGTTCGGACGCGGCCTCGGCCGTCGCGCCGCTTTTCACGGTCAGCAAGACCAGCGACGGCCGTATGTCTGCGGGCACGCGTTCGAACAGGATCAGCTCGGCGGCAGGGACTCGGCCGCGCCGGCCCTCGAGGTCGGTGAGCGTGATGCCGTGCTGCGCCAGGGCGCCCAGCACCCGCGGCCGGCCGACGAAGCCGACCCGGACCCCGGCCGCAGCCAGGCTGCCGCCGATAAAGGAGCCGATGGTCCCGGCCCCCATCACGAGGATGTCAACCGCCATGTCGCCGACCATGCGGTGCCGCCCTAGGCCGCCGCCGGGCCGCTCCCAAGGCGGCCTGCGCCCCCTCGGGGGGGGCAGCGGGTACACGAAGTGACGGAGCGTGGGGGCCCATTT
>NZ_JBFUIU010000327.1:0-9705 GCF_056401695.1 Variovorax sp. P4_D9 | reverse complement strand
CTCGCAGTCCACGCGCGGTGCGCCGATCCTGTCGTCCAGCGTGATGCGCGACTTCGGCGCCCGCGATCACCTGAACTGGGAGCACTTCGCGCTGATACGCCGACGCTGGAAGGGCCGGCTGGTGGTCAAGGGCATTCTCGATGCGCGCGACGCGCTGCAGGCGCGCGATCACGGTGCCGACGGCATCATCGTTTCGAACCACGGTGGCCGGCAGCTAGATGGCGCGGTGTCGCCCATGCAGGTGCTGCCGGAGATCGTGGAGGCGCTGGGCAGCGACTATCCCGTGATGATCGACAGCGGTTTTCGCCGCGGCAACGACGTGCTGCTGGCCTTGGCACTGGGCGCGAAGTTCGTCTTCGTCGGGCGGCCGTTCAACTACGCGGGTGCGGTGGCAGGGCAGGCCGGCATCGAGCACGCGATCGGAATCCTCGCCTCGGAGATCATGCGCAACATGGCGCTGATTGGCGTCCAGAGCCCGGCGGGCGTTTCTCGCCGGAACCTGTTCGGGGGCGCGTAGCGGGCGCTGGGCACCCCTCGCAGCGCCGGTTCGCTACCGCACTTTCGTCGGCCGGCGCTCATCGTCGAGCGCGACGTAGGTCATCCGGCATTCGGTCACCTTCGTCAGTGCGCCGCCGCCGCGTCGTTCGGTCACCGCTTCGATCTGGACCGTGACGGAGGTCGTCCCGATGCTCACGACGGTGGCGAAGAAGGTCACCACTTCCCCCAGAAGAATCGGCTGTGCGAAGACGAGCTTGTCGACGGCAACCAATGCGACCAGTCGGCCGGAGATCCTCATGGGCAGTACGCTGCCGGCAGCATCGAGCTTGCCCATGACCCAGCCGCCGGAAATGAGATTCTCCAGAACCGTGTCCGCCGGCATCGGGATGACGCGAAGGACGACCTCCGGCTCCGCGGACAGCTTCCTCGCCGTATCGTCGGGCTTGTTCATTGGGTGTTCCTTCGCCGAGGCGCTCAGCGCTTGTAGGGAAGCATTGTCGAGAGTGAATCGGCGACCTCCAGCATCGCCTTGGCGATCGCCGTTCCGGTCGGTCCGTTCAGTTGATCCGAGAGGCCCGCCGCAACGAGGGAGTGACTCATGCGCTGACCTTCGTCCAGTACCGGTACGGCGACGATCGTGACGCCGTTGATGTAGTTGCCTCGGTCGATGCTGTAGCCGTTCTTGCGCGCGAGCTCGACCTCTTTCTTCCACACCGCGAACTCGATCGGCTTGTCCCAGCGTACGGTCTTGAAGCGCTTCTGCAACTGCGGCCATGACTCCTGGCCGAATGCCCCCACGAGTCGACCCGTTGCGCTGACCAGGGCGGGGAAACGGCTCCCGATATCCACGTGGAGTCCGAAGGGCGCTTGCGCCCGCGACAGCGCGACGACCGCCATGTGCTCGGCGCCCGCGGTCTCGACCCCCATTGTCGTCACGCCCCATTCTTTCGACAAGTCGTCGAGCATCGGCTGAGCCAGACTGGAGAAGGTGCTGTTCTTCACCACGCTGCGCGCGAGGCTGAGCATGCCGATGCCGAGCGAATAGCGCTTGCTTCCTTCGTCGACCTTCAGCAGTTGCTCATCCACCAGCACTCGAACGATGTGCAGGCAGGTGCTGGGTACCAGGCCGAGGTGTTCCGCGATCGACTTGACGCCCATCGGGGGCGACTCACCCAGAAGTCGAAGGATGGCGATCGAGCGCGTGACTGCAGGAACGGGACGAACGCGACGCGCCTTCGGCGCGGGCTGCGCAGGCGAACGCGACTTTGAAATGTCAGGTGGCATGGAGTTGGGGAGCGTTGGACGCGTTTTACCAGAAACGATGCGTGGGACACGCGAACCGGACGGCATCGCGAAGGGCCTTCACAGCAAGGCCAAGATCCAGTCAAATTGTATTAGGACAATCATAGAGCGTATTTGACAATTTAGATTGTGGCGCGCATAGTTGCATCACTCCGATCCACAACGCAGAGACAACAGACACCATGAGGAAGCTCACAGACTTCAACTCCTACGCGGATGCCCAGCGCCTCTGTTCAACAGACAGGCTGTGGGACCTGTTCGACGGCGACCGTGAATCGCTGAACATCGCGCACGAATGCATCGACCGGCACGTCAGCGGCGCGCGGCAGGCGGTCATCGTTGCGCATGCGGATGGCAGCGAGGAGACATTGACCTTCGCCGAACTCGCCGACGCTTCCTCGCGCTTCGCGAACTACCTCGTTGACAAGGGAATCGAGCGCGGCGATCGCGTGGCCGTGATGCTCGAGCCGTCCCGCGCCTTCTATGTGTCCATCTTTGGCGCCATGAAGGCCGGGGCCGTCGCCGTGCCGCTGTTCACGTTGTTCGGACCCGACGGCATCCGCCTTCGGGTGAACGACTGCAACCCCAAGCTGCTGATCACGAACGCAGAAAAGTCACCGATGGCAAACGGCCTCGAGAACGTCGAGGTCGTCGTCGCCTCGAACCAGTTCCTCGCCGCCCTCGAGGGTTACCCGAGCCGGTTCGAGCCGCAAACCAGGGGCGACGATTTCGCCATCTTCCAGTACACCTCTGGCACCACGCGGGAGCTGCCGGCGGCGGTCCGCCACACGCACAAGTCCATCGTGACGCTGATGCTCGCGGCGCTCTACGGAACGGGCATCCGCCCGGGAGACCGCTTCTTCTGTCCTTCGTCGCCGGCCTGGGGCCACGGGCTCTGGCACGGCACCCTGGCGCCGCTGGCACTGGGCGTGACGATCGGCGCCTACGCCGGGAAGTTCAATGCCGAACGTCTGCTTCAGGCACTGCACAGCGGGCGCTTCAACAACATCTCGGCCGCCGCCACCCACTATCGAATGATGCGTCACTCGGGTGCGGCCGCGAAGTATGAATACTTCCTGGAGAAGCTCTCGTTCACCGGCGAGCCGATCGACAGCGAAACCTCGACCTTCGCCGAGGCGACCTTCGGTCGACCGGTCTGCAGCATGTATGGAACCACCGAGATCGGAGTCATTCTGGTGAACTACCCGGGCGCGGCCGACTTCGTGGTCAAGCCGGGCTCGCTGGGCAAGGCGATTCCGGGCACCCGGGTCGAGGTGCAGGACATCCACGGCGCCCCGTGCGCGCCCGGCGTCACGGGTGAACTGAAGGTCTGGCGCAAGGACGGCTGGGTGCCGACCAAGGACCTCGGCCGCGTCGACGACGACGGCTACTTCCATCACGGCGGACGTGCCGACGACGTGATCATCTCCGCCGGCTGGACGATGAGCGCGGTCGAGATCGAGGACGCGATTCTCAAGCACCCCGATGTGCTCGAGGCCGCTGCGATCGGCGTGCCGGACGAGCTCCGCGGCCAGATCGTGAAGGCATTCGTTGTCTCCGAGCGCACTGGCGACGACGCATTCCTTTCGGAAATACAGGAACTGGTGCGCAACCGCCTCAGCCAGCACGAGTACCCGCGCCAAGTGGCATTCGTCCCGGAGCTCCCCAAGACCCCGGCCGGCAAGGTCCACCGAAAGATTCTCCGTGAGCGAGAGCTTGCGAATTCAACCGCGGCGCTCGCCGCAATCCACTGAAGAAAGCAAAGGAGACAATGATGTCCACGCAGACCGAACGAAGCTTCCCCAAGATTACGGAGAGCGGCCTTGACGAATTGAGGGAGCGCATCGGCAAGCCGATCGGCGCGACGGCAGAGCCGTGGTGCCACGAGGCGACACGCGACAACATCCGGCACTACGCCCACGGCATCGGCGATGACAATCCGCTGTGGTGCGAGCCCGACTACGCGGCGAAGTCCAGGTACGGCGGCATCGTGGCGCTCCCCAGCTTCCTCTTCTCGACCAGCCGGATCGTGTCGGGCTACGTCGGCGGTCTGCCCGGCGTGCACGCGATGTGGTCCGGCTCCGACTGGACCTGGCACAAGCCGGTGCTGCGCAACGACGAGATCACCACGGAGGCCTACCTCAAGGACCTGGTCGAGCACCAGACCAAGTTTGCCGGTCGCGCGGTTCAACAGATCTACCACGTCGACTTCTTCAACCAGACTGGCGACAAGGTTGCCGAGGCCGACAGCTGGTGCTTCCGCACCGAGCGGGACCACGCGCGTGAGCAGGGCACCAAGTACAAGGACGTGCGCGCACGCGAGCCGCGCCGCTATACCCCGGAGGAAATCGGCGAGGCCTTCAAGCTCTATCGCGACGAGCCCGTGCGCGGCGCAACGCCCCGCTACTGGGAAGACGTCAAGGAAGGCGAGTCGCTGCCCGTCATGATGAAGGGTCCGATGACGGTCACCGGCTTCATCGCCTATGCCCAGGGGTGGGGTGGTCTCTACATCCGAGCCAACAAGCTCGCGTGGAAGCTGATCGACGCCCATCCGGGCGTCGGCATCACCAACCGCTTCGGCATCCCTGACGTTCCCGAGCGCGTGCACTGGGAAGAGGATTTCGCACTCGAAGTCGGCGCGCCCGGCGCCTACGACTACGGTCCCGAGCGCACCTCGTGGCTGGCCCACCACCTGACGAACTGGGCCGGCGACGACGGCTTCCTGTCCAAAGCCAGCTGCAAGATTCGCCGCCACAACCCGGAGGGCGACATGCTCTTCATCAAGGGCCACGTGAAGCGCAAGTTCATCGAAGGCGGGCGCCATCTGGTCGAGATCGCGCAGGAAGCGCGCAACCAGGACGACGAACTGTCCGTGGTGGGTTCCGGCATCGTCGAACTGCCCTCACGGTCTTGACCACCCTCGGCGGACTGGACCCTTCGGTTCCGTTCCGCCGAGCCTGAAGACGTGCTCGACCGCCGGGTCGGCACGGTCCTCACCGACTTGCCCCCTTTTTTTCGGCGGAGCCGTATGCGCACCCCTTCGAACCCGAACCCTGAACGGACGAATCAGCCACGAGGCTCATTGGACGGCATCCGCGTGCTCGACCTGTCCCGGGTATTGGCAGGTCCGCTGTGCACGCAGATGCTCGCCGACCACGGCGCCGATGTCCTCAAGATTGAGCCGCCTGCCGGCGACGACACGCGATGGCTGGGCCCGCCGTTCGACGCCACGGGCGACGCGGCATACTTCTCGGCGGTCAATCGCGGCAAGCGCGCGATCGGACTGGATCTTTCCAAGCCCGGGGGCAAGGCCGTCCTCCTTCACCTGCTCGAGCAGGCCGATGTTCTCGTGGAGAACTTCATTCCCGGCACGATGAAGCGATGGGGACTGGATTTCGAGACCAACCTGTCGGTCCGGTTCCCGCGCTTGATCTACTGCAGCATCAGCGGGTTCGGCGCCGATGGGCCGCTGGGCGCGCTGCCCGGCTACGACGCCGTGCTTCAGGCCATGTGCGGACTGATGAGCATCAATGGCGAGGCCGGATCAGGAGCGACTCGCATCGGCGTACCGATCGTCGATCATCTGACCGGATACACCGCGCTGTCCGGGATTCTGATGGCCTTGCATGAGCGCCACCGTACCGGTCGCGGTCAAGCCGTCGAGGCGACGCTTTTCGACGCCGCACTGAGCCTGCTGGTGCCGCATGCGGCCAACTGGCTGAGCTCCGGTGCGACGCCCGAGCTCCTGGG
The DNA here is from genome assembly GCF_056401695.1 of Variovorax sp. P4_D9. Taxonomy (NCBI): domain Bacteria; kingdom Pseudomonadati; phylum Pseudomonadota; class Betaproteobacteria; order Burkholderiales; family Comamonadaceae; genus Variovorax; species Variovorax sp. P4_D9. The sequence goes on along the minus strand of NZ_JBFUIU010000327.1, from coordinate 4,155 downwards.
CAGCGCGCATCCCAACATCGCACCCTATGACAAATTCATGTGCGGCGATGGCGAGATCTTCCTCGGCATCCTGAACGACGGGCAGTTCCGCCGGTTCTGCGAATGCGTCGGTCGCCCCGAGTTGGCCACCGACCCTCGGTTCCTCAACAACGCGCTTCGCCTTGCCCACCGGCCCGAGCTGCGAGCTCGGATCGAGGATGCGCTGAGCGCCCGCTCGCGGCAAGTGCTTTGCCAGAAGCTGATGCAGTGTGGTGTCCCGGCTGGTCCGGTGAACACGGTTGCAGAGGCCTTCAGCCAGGACCACACGCTGCACCGGAAGATGGTCGTCGAACGCGCGGGGTACCGGGGCGTCGGGCTGCCGGTTCGATTGTCGCGAAGCCCTGGAGCGCCTAGTTCATCACCGCCGGGCTACGCCCAGCACACGGACGAGGTGATGGCGGAGGCAGGGCTTCCTGCCAGGGAGGTCGCCGCGCTTCGTGACAATGGTGTGCTCCCGGGTCGACCGCAGCGCTAGAAGCCTGATGCACAAGGCTCCGGCCCGAATGAAAAACCAACAAGGAGACAAGATGAAGTACGCAGTGAAGATGGCTCTTCTCGCCGCGGCGGTGGCGTTGACGAGCGCGGCCCGAGCAGACGACTATCCCTCCAAGCCGGTGAGGATCGTGGTCGCGTACCAAGCGGGCCAGGGGACCGACGTGGCGACCCGCTACATCGCAGAGAAGTTGAGCGCGGCAACGGGACAGACGTTCTTCGTCGAGAACCGTGGCGGAGCCGGCGGCAACATCGGGACCGAGTTGGTCGCCCGCGCCGCTCCTGATGGCTATACCTTGACCATGGGGACCAACGGCACGCATGTCCTGAATCAGTTCATGTATGCGTCCATCGGCTTCAATGCCGAAGCGGGCTTTGATCCCATCATCCTCCTCGGGACTTTTCCGATGGTTCTGCTGGCACAGGGGAGTTCGCCGTTCGGCTCGCTCCAGGATGTCCTGAGTGCCTCGAAGTCCGGCCCGAAGTCGGCAGACATCGGCATTCCCAGCACGACTGCGCGGTTGGTATTCGAGTTCCTGAAGGAAAAGACAGGCAGCCCGCTCTTCGGCGTTCCCTACAAGGGGTCCACGGTCGCGTTGACGGACGTGCTGGGTGGACAGGTTCCTCTGATGATTGACACCGTCACGGCAGTGCGCCCGCAGGTCGAGGCCGGCAAACTCAAGGCCCTCGCCGTGACCTCAGTCAAGAGGACCTCGCTGCTTCCGACCATCCCGACGGTGGCCGAGCAAGGCGTGCCGGGCTTCGAAGTCATTGCCTGGAACGCGCTGTACGCGCCGAAGGGAACGCCACCGGCTGTCGTCGCGCGCCTCAACGCCGAGGTGAACAAGATCCTTGCGCAACCCGAGACCAAGGCGCGCTTCCAGGAGCTTGGGTTCGACATTGGCGGTGGTACGCCGGAGGACCTGGGTCACTTTGCGCGTGCGGAGCGCGCCAAGTGGGGTCCGGTTATCCAGAAGGCAGGCCTGCGCGCCGACTAGGGTGATCCGGCTAAGGCGGCGCGCGACGAGCCGGGTCGGACATGCCGCGCGATGACACCGCATTCGCCGGCGTATCGGCCGGCACCCTGTAGGCGGCGTCGATCAGGGCCCCCGACTCGGTGACGAGTCGATGAACTGCGGATCCGATATTCCGGAGCCAGCTCGGCATGGTCAGTCGAGGGTGAGTTTTGCCTTGCGGGTGACTTCGCGCCATCGGGCGATGTCGGCCTCCAGTTCCGATCGGAAGTGGGCGGGTGTGTCGAGAACAGGCTCGACGCCGCGCATCGTCATGGCCTGCCGGGCTGCAGGCGTGTCCATGCTGTCGTGTATCGCCTCGTACAAGCGGTTGGCCAACTGGGCGCTGAGGCCGGGCGGTGCGAATACGCCGAACCAGGTCGTGGCTTCGTAATTGGGCACTCCCGCCTCGCGCAGGGTCGGGATGTCGGTCGCGGCGCCGGACCGCTGGCCACTGGTGACGCCCAGCGCCCTGAGTTGGCCGCTCTGGATGAACGGGAGCGACGAAGGCAAGGTGTCGAAGTAGGCGGCAATGTGGCCGCCGATCAGGTCCGTGATGACCTGGCTGCTGCCCTTGTAGGGGATATGCCGAAGCTGGGTCGCGCCGGTCGATTGCACGAAGAGCTCGGCCGCCATGTGCGTGATGTTGCCCGTGCCCGCCGAGCCGTAGGCCACCGGTTCGCTGCTCGTGTTCAGGTACTTCACGAACTCGGCTACGCTGTTCGCGGGCGTGYGGTTGTTGACCACCAGCACCAGCGGGGTGTAGCCCACCTGGGTGATCGGCGTGAAGTCGCGCAGCGGGTCGTAGGGCAGTTTGGGCATCAGCACCGGGCTGATCGACTGGCTGGCACTGACGCCGAGCAGCAGCGTGTAGCCATCGGCGGGCATCCGCGCCACGTCCGCGGCTGCCAGGGTGCCGTTGACGCCCGGCTTGTTGTCGACGACGACGGTGGTGCCCRGCGCCTGCGCCAGATGCTGTGCCACCTGCCGGGCGACGAAATCGGCCCCGCCCCCCGGCAGGAAGCCCACCAGCAGGCGGATCGGGCGCGCGGGATAGTCCGCGGCGTGGGCCGCGGCTGCAACGCACAGCAGGCATGCAACGAGGACCTTTCGTGCGGCGGGGTGGATCATTACGATTGGCTCCAGTCTCGGGTGATCGGTCGGTTCGGCTCGCGCCTCAGGCTGCATGCCGCACCGCGGCCCAGGCGAAATCGTCGGGTCTGGCCGCGCCGATGACGCCGTGGGCGAGCAGTTCGTCGCATTTCTGCGCTGCCACTCCCGCGGATTTCAGCAGTTCCAGCGTGTGCTCGCCGAGTTCGGGCGGGGGCAGGGTGGCGACCTTGTCGGTCGCCGCGTCCAGCCGCGGGAACTCGGGCACGTCGAATCCAAGTCCGCGGTAGTGAACCCTTCGCAGCTTGCCGGGCTGGCGCGCCTGCGGCGCGTCGAGCACGCGCTCGAGTGGCAGCACCTCCGTGAACCCGACGTCCCCGGCCTTCAAGCGCGCGGTGACCTGGTCGAAGGTGCAGGCGGCCACGGCGGATCTCACGATCTCCTCGACCTGCTCGCGCGCCTTCTTGCGCTGGCGCAGGCTCGCTAGAGAGGTATCGCCGGCCTGCGGCAGCGCCATGGCGCGGCAGAACTTGAGCCAGTGGGCGTCCGTCAGCATCAACAGGTAGATCCAGCGGTCGTCGCGGGTGGCGTAGGCCCCATAGCCCGGCATGCTGAACTCGCCGTTGGGTTCGCGCTCCGGGCGACCCAGCAGTTGCAGCTTCAGTTGCGCACCGGTCAGGTCGCGCGAGGCGACATGGAGGCCGGTCTCGTAGAGACCCACTTCGATCGGCCGCACCGGCTGGCCCGTCTTCGCTTGCAGCATCGAAGCCAGGATGCCGATCACCGCGTAGGCGCCGGCGAACTGGTCATGGTAGGAGGGGCCGAGCCGGCTCGGCCGGCCGTCGATGCGGTTAGATTCCATCACGCCGGAGGAGGCTTCGGCAACCGGGTTCGAGGCCAGATCGTCTTGCTGCGGGCCCGCCGCGTAGCCGCGGATGTGGCAGTACGCCAGGCGGGGGTTCACCGCTTCGCAGTCCGCACGCGTCAGCTTGAGCTTGCGTGCCGCTTTCGGCGCCAGGTTGTGGATGAAGATGTCGGCCGTTGCCAGCAGCTTGCAGAACGCGGCATGGCCTTCCGGGTCGGACAGGTCGATGCAGACGCTCTTCTTGCCGTGGCTGTAGGCGATGAAGGTGCCGCTCGGGCCGCCTCGAACCAGGCTTCTCGTCGGGTCGCCGCGCGGCGGTTCGACCTTGATGACCTCGGCGCCGAGTTCCGAAAGGATGTGCGCGGCGAAAGGTGCGGCGAGCATGGTGCCCAGCTCGATCACACGGCGTCCCGCCAGAACGGATTGCTCCATGGGTGATGTCTCCTGAATAAGAATGCATTTTATATTCTATGAGCAGGCCAGAAAAGCCGAAAACATCAGTTTAACCTGGGGCAAACCCGGATTCTGACCAAAGATGCAACTTATACAATGCATTCTACGAGCTGTGACTCGCCCACCAGACCTCAAGAGCATCCAGGAGACACCGTCATGCGCAGAAGGACATTTCTCTACAGC
>NZ_JBFUIU010000326.1:0-9706 GCF_056401695.1 Variovorax sp. P4_D9 | reverse complement strand
TGAGCACGCATCTCAGACTTCGATGACGTGGGCCRCACGCCGATGTCGCCGCACATTGGAGGCGATCATGGAAGTCATCTATCCGCGCTGCGCGGGCCTGGACGTGCACAAGCAAACGGTGGTGGCGTGCGTGCGCATCGCCAGCGACGGACCGCCGTCGCAGGAGGTGCGCACCTTTGCCACCACCACCTCGGGGCTGCTGGCCCTGGCCGACTGGCTCGACTCCTTCGGCGTCGAACAAGTGGCCATGGAGGCCACCGGCGTCTATTGGAAGCCCGTGTGGCACGTGCTCGAAGGCCACTTCGAGCTGGTGCTGGCCAACGCCGCGCACGTGAAGAACGTGCCCGGGCGCAAGACCGACGTCAACGACTCGATGTGGCTGGCCGACCTGCTGGCCCACGGCCTGATCCGCGCCAGCTTCGTGCCGCCGGTGGCCGTGCAGGAGCTGCGCACCCTCACGCGCACGCGCAAGCAGTTCGTGCGCGAGAGGAGCGCGCATGTCTTGCGCATCGACAAGGTGCTGGAGGACGCCAACCTCAAGCTCGGCGTCGTGCTCACCGACATCATGGGCAAGAGCGGGCGCGCCGTGTTGCGCGCCATCGTCGACGGGCATGACGAGCCCGAGTACCTCGCCAGTTGCGTCAACACGCGAGTCAAGGCCAGTCGCACCGAGGTTCTTGAAGCCCTGCGCGGCCGGGTCAGCGCCCATCATCGGTTCATGCTCAAGCTGCACCTGGGTCACATCGACGCACTGGACCRGGCCATCGCCGACATCGAAAAGGAGGTGGGCCTCGGGCTCGAGCCGTTTCGACAAGCCGCCAGGCTCCTGAGCACGATGCCGGGCCTGAGCGATGTCAGCGCCCATGTGATCGTGGCCGAGGTCGGCATCGACATGTCGCGCTTTCCCACGCCCGGCCACCTGCTGTCCTGGGCCTGTCTGTGCCCGCGCAACGACGAGAGCGCAGGCAAGCGCCGCAGCACCCGGCTGCGCCGTGGCGGCAAATGGCTCAAGACCACGCTGGTGCAGGCCGCCTGGGCGGCCGTGAAGGTCAAGGGCGGCTACCTGCAGGCGCAGTTCCACCGGCTGCGCGCTCGCCGCGGCACCAAGAAGGCCATCATCGGCGTGGCCGCCTCCATGCTCACTGCCGCCTGGCACATGCTGCGCGACGGCACCGAATGGCATGACCTGGGCGCCGCCCACTTCGACCGCGCCGACGCCCACAAGACTGCCAACCGCCTCATCCGACGGCTCCAACAAATCGGCTACGAAGTGCAGGTCACACCTGCTTGAAGAGGGACGTTTCATCTCAGTTCCATAGTTCCATCATGCAATCCGTCATCCTCGTCACCGGCGCCGGCACCGGCATCGGCAAGCTCACCGCCCAGTCCCTCGCCGAAGCGGGCCACATCGTCTACGCATCGATGCGCGACATCGCGGGGCGCAACAACGTCCGTGCCGCCGAGCTGCGCGCACTGGCCGCGGCCAGGCGGCTTCAGCTGCACCCGCTCGAACTCGACGTGCTCTCGCAGGCGTCCGCCGATGCGGCCGCCGCGACCATCGTTCGGGAGCAGGGCCATCTCGACGTCGTGATGCAGAACGCGGGCCACCTCGTGGTCGGGCCGACCGAGGCCTGCACCCCCGAGGAGATCACGAGGGTGTTCGACACCAACCTGCTCGGCGCCCAGCGCGTGAACCGCGCGGTGTTGCCCTATCTTCGCCAGCAGGAGTCGGGCCTGATGTTGTGGATCAGCAGCACGACCACGAAAGGCGGTTTTCCGCCGTTCATGGGCCCCTATGGCGCGGCCAAGGCGGCGATGGATTCCCTGGCCGTGACGCTGGCTTACGAGATCGCGCGCTTCGGCATCGAAACCTCGATCGTCGTGCCGGGTGCGTTCACCCGGGGCACCGACCATTTCCCGAGCGCGGGCAAGCCTGCCGATGCGACCATCGCCGCCGCCTACAGCCGCTATGACGGTGTCATGGATCGGATCGGCGAGCGCCTCTCGGCGCTGACGCCCGACGCCGCCGACCCGCAGGCCGTGGCCGACGAGATCGTCCGCATCGTGGGCCTTCCGGTCGGCACCCGGCCTATGCGCTCGCTGGTCGACTTCGTGGGTGACGGCGCGGCCGAGGTGTTCGAGGTGTCGGAGCGCGTACGCATCGAGTTCGCGAAGCGCATCGGAATGGGTGACCTGCTCGAAGCCAGGGTCAGGCGCTGAGGGCGCGCTCGATCGACTTCGAGCCGAGTGAGGCTTGCAATCGCAATGCGCGGGAGACACACTGCACGCCTGAACCGCAAGGAGAACTCCCATGGGCCCAGAAGCACCGGAGCAGCACCGGCTCGACGAAGCGCGCGCGAACCGCGCCGCCTGGAAGAAGTGGGGGCCGTATCTCAGCGAGCGGCAATGGGGAACCGTGCGCGAGGACTACAGCGACAATGGCGATGCCTGGAACTACTTCACCCACGATCAGGCCCGCTCGCGCGCCTACCGCTGGGGCGAGGACGGCCTGGGCGGCATCAGCGACGACCATCAGGTGATGTGCTTCGCGCTGTCGCTATGGAACGGGCACGACCCGATCCTGAAGGAGCGCGCCTTCGGTCTCGCCAACAGCGAGGGTAACCATGGCGAGGACGTCAAGGAGTACTACTTCTATCTCGACTCGACGCCGACGCACTCGTACATGAAGTACCTGTACAAGTATCCGCAGGCGGCCTATCCGTATGAGGACCTCGTCGCCACCAACCGCAGCCGCGGCAAGCACGAGGCCGAGTACGAACTGCTGGACACCGGCGTGTTCGACGACGACCGCTATTTCGACGTCTTCGTCGAGTACGCGAAGGCCGCGCCCGAAGACATGCTGGTGCGCATCACGGTCTTCAATCGCGGCCCGGACGCGGCGTCCCTGCACCTGCTGCCGACGCTGTGGTTCCGGAACACGTGGTCGCAGCCGGGCGGGGGCTCCAAGCCGAGCCTCGAGCGCCTCGACACCACCGGACGCGCCACCGTCCGCGCCCGCCATACCGATCCGCTGTTCCTGGAATCGCTGGGCGACTACGAGCTGCACTGCGACACGGACGTGCCGCTGCTCTTTACCGAAAACGAAACCAACAATGCCCGGTTGTTTGGCGGGACCAACGCCTCCGCCTTCGTGAAGGACGGCATCCACAACTTCATCGTCCACGGCGACACGGGTGCGATCAATCCGGCACAGCAGGGCACCAAGATGGCAGCGCACTACAAGATCGACGTCGCTGCCGGGCAGTCGCAGGTGGCCCGGCTGCGACTGAAGGCCAGCGGGTCTGGCGTCTCGGCCAGCCCCTTCGAGGACTTCGATGCCGTCTTCGCGCAAAGGCTCCAAGAGGCCGACGCGTTCTACGCCTCGGTGACGCCGCCCGCCGTTCGCGACGACCCCGACCGCGCGAGCGTCATGCGTCAGGCATTGGCCGGCATGCTGTGGACCAAGCAGTACTTCTACTACGACCTCGATCTGTGGCTCGACGAGCATGGCGCGGGCAGCCAGCTGCCGCAGTCGGAGCGCCGGCGGGTGCGCAACATCGATTGGGCGCACATGTTCAACGACGACATCATCTCGATGCCCGACAAATGGGAGTACCCCTGGTACGCCGCGTGGGACCTGGCCTTCCACATGATCCCGCTGGGCATGGTCGACCCCGACTTCGCCAAGCAGCAGCTCGACCTGATGCTGCGCAACGACTACCTGCATCCGAACGGCCAGCTGCCCGCCTACGAATGGAACTTCGGCGACGTCAATCCGCCGGTGCATGCCTGGGCGACGATGCAGCTGTTCCTGGTCGACAAGGAGCGCCGTGGCGACGGCGGCGACATCGAGTTCCTCAAGTACGCGTTCTCCAAGCTGCTGGTCAACTTCACCTGGTGGGTCAACCGCAAGGACCGCACCGGCGCCAATGTCTTCGAGGGCGGCTTTCTCGGGCTCGACAACATCGGCGTGTTCGACCGCTCGTCGCCGCTGCCCACGGGCGGCTACCTGGACCAGGCCGACGGCACCGCCTGGATGGTGTTCTTCAGCCAGCAGATGCTGCGCATCGCGGTCGAGCTGGCGATGCAAGAGCCGTTGTACGAGGAGTTCGTCGAGAAGTTTTTCCAGCACACGCTGTTCATTGCCGGGGCGATGGACCGCGTCGGCGAGCGTCACGACGAGATGTGGGACGAGGAAGACGGCTTCTTCTACGACGTGCTGCGTCTGCCGGACGGCAGCTCCACGCGGCTGAAGGTCCGTTCCATCGTCGGCCTCTTGCCGTTGGCCGCGGTGGCCGTGTTCGAAGAGGACATCCTCGCGAAGCTGCCGAAATTCAGGGAGCGGGCGCGACAGTTCCTGGCGCGCCACCCCGAGCTGGCGGCCAACATGCATCTGCCGCAAGTGCCAGGCGTGGCCAATCGCCGGATGCTGGCCATCGTCGACGAGAAAAAACTGCGTCGCATCCTCGCGCGCATGCTGGATGAAGGCGAATTCTTCGGCCCGCATGGCATTCGCGCGCTGTCGCGCAGCCACCTGGAGCATCCGTACGTCTTTCAACACGCCGGGCAGGAATATCGCGTGGCGTATGTACCAGGCGACTCCGACTCGGGCATGTTCGGCGGTAACTCCAACTGGCGCGGGCCGGTCTGGATGCCGATCAATTACCTGCTGTACACCTCGCTATTGCGCCTGTATGCCTATTTCGGCGAGGACTTCAAGGTCGAATGCCCGACCGGCTCGGGACAGATGAGGACGCTGCTCGAAGTGGCGAAGGAACTGGGCGAGCGCCTGAGCCGGATCTTCCTGCGTGGCAGCGACGGCGCTCGGCCGGCCTACGGCGCGGACCGGAAGTTCCGCGATGACCCTCACTGGCGCGAGCTGGTGCTCTTCTACGAGTATTTCCACGGCGACACCGGCGCCGGGCTCGGCGCCAGCCACCAGACGGGATGGACCGGCTGCGTGGCGCGCATCATCCAGATCAATGCCGTGCTGACCAAGGATCTGCTGCTGATGCCGGGCGCGGAAGCCGCGGCGGCGCGGGCGTTGCACGGCCTGCGCCAGGGGCCGGGTTCGGCCGCGGCGTCGCCGTCGGGCCCAGCCAGGCGGTGATCGTCGTGCCGAAACCACGCTATCCCGCGCTCTACCAGATCAACACGCGGGTCTGGTTGACGGCGCTGTCGCGTCCGCTCGGCCGTCCGGCCACGCTGGACGACATCGCCGACGCCGAACTCGATCGTTTGGCTGAGATGGGCTTCGACTGGCTATGGCTGTTGAGTGTCTGGCAGACGGGGGAAGCCGCGCAGCGCATCTCGCGCAGCGATCCGTCGTGGCGGCGCGAATTCGAGCAGACGCTTCCCGACCTTCGCGAGGAGGACATTGCGGGTTCGGGCTTTGCGATCACGGACTACCGCGTGCACCGCGCCCTGGGCGGTGACGCGGCACTGGCGCGGCTGCGTGAGCGCATGCGGCAGCGAGGGCTGCGCCTGATGCTCGACTTCGTGCCGAACCACATGGCGCCCGATCATCCCTGGACCGACGAGCATCCGGACTACTTTGTCCTTGCCAGCGAAGACGATCTGGCGCGTGCGCCCCAGAACTATTGCCGCCTGGCGACGAAGAACGGCCCCTTGTTGCTCGCGCACGGCAGGGACCCGTACTTCGACGGCTGGCCCGACACGCTGCAGCTCGACTACGGCAACGCCGATCTGCAGGCGTCGATGATCGGCGAGCTCGAACGCATCGCCGGCCAATGCGATGGCGTGCGCTGCGACATGGCCATGCTTGTCGTGCCCGAGGTGTTCGAGCGCACTTGGGGCATCCGGTCCGATCCCTTCTGGCCGAAAGCGATCGAGGCGGTGCGACGCTCGCATCCCGACTTCCTGTTCATGGCGGAGGTCTACTGGGACATGGAATGGGCCCTGCAGCAGCAGGGCTTCGACTACACCTACGACAAGCGCCTGTACGACCGCCTGCACGACAAGCGCGCTCGCCCAGTGCGCGAACATCTGCGCGCGGACATGGGCTACCAGGACAAGCTCGCGCGCTTTCTGGAGAACCACGACGAGCCCCGAGCGGCAGCCACCTTCGCGCCCGAAGTCCACGCCGCTGCGGCCGTGCTGACCTTTCTTTCACCGGGCTTGCGCTTCTTCCACCACGGGCAATTCGAAGGTCGGCGCACACGAATCTCTCCGCACCTGGTTCGTGGGCCGGATGAACCCGTGGACGACATGCTCGAACAGTTCTATGGCCGGGTGCTCGAAATATTGCGTCTGCCAGGGCTGCGCGACGGCCATTGGTCTCTGCTGGATTGCATGCCGGCCTGGGCTGGCAACGACAGCTCCGACAACTTCATTGCCTTCGATTGGGAGGGTGCCGCGGACCAGCGGGTGCTGGTGGGCGTGAACTATTCGCCGCAGGCCTCCCAGTGCTTCGTGCGCATGCCTTTCCCGCAGATGGCGGGGCGCGTCTTGCGGATTCGTGATCTGCTCGGCCCGGCGGTCTACGACCGCCCGGGCGACGACCTGCTCGCCCGGGGCCTGTTCCTCGACCTGCCGCCCTGGGGCCACCACGTCTTCGACGTGCAATGGCTTGCCTGATGCGAGACCCGCCCGGACCCCGCGGGTGGTTCACCCGGCCTGCGCGGCAGCCAGCGATTCGAACGCTTCGAAATCCCGCGTCTCCAGCAGCAGCGGCCGATGAGGCGCCTCGTGGTAGCGCTCGATGGCGCGGGCGTCGATGATCTCCGCGTGCTCCTTGTAGGCTGCCACCAGGGTGTCGCCCCCGCCGCACGCGCCGAACAGGTCGCGCAGCGGATCTTCCGAGATCTCGGCGACCACCCGTTCGCTTGCTGGGCCTTCCGGGTAGATCGCAAACCGCACGGTGGCGGTGTCGAAACAGTAGATTGCCTCAGTCATTTCCTTTGCCTCCGCTCTCGGCAAAGGCACGCAAAGCTGGTGCTTGGCATGCCTTCACATGCCTCTACATGATCTGCGCCTGCGCCTCGAAGGTCCAATGGAAGCTCTCCGGCCAGTGCGGGCTTTTTCCTATACGGCGGGGAGTGCCTACGGGGCGATGGGATTCCGTTTTTGCTCTTCCAGTTGTTGCCGGCGGCGCACGGCCTCGCACTGCGGATGCGACTTGAAGCCCGGCTTCAAGCATTGCGAGGCCATGCATTGCGCAGCAGCGATGAAGTTCATCGGCGAGCAAGTTGCCATCGGGTTGGCTGACGCCAGTGCCGTTGGCCTTGGCGCCTCGGCCACGGCCGGGGCGGAAGTCGTCGCAGTGTCCGCGCTCACGCCGAGTTGCCGGCCTGGTCCAGTTATCGGGACAGGCACGGGCGAGCGAACAACGGCTGCAGCGGGCGCATGGGCCGGACGATCCGCTTCGCTCAGGGAGTTGATGGGACGCGACGACCCCGGGACCGGGGCGACCTGCGAAAGGACATTGCCGGAGGAGGGCGCAGCCAGAGCGGCGACCTCCGGATTCTCATGCGCGTTCTTCACTCCTGCAACTTCCTTGGGAGCGCCGCCCGGTCGCGGAGGGTCCACTTGTGCGCTGCCGGCGGCATAGAGATACCAGCCGCCCGCGCCCGCGACGAGCCAGCCGGCCGACCCGATGACCAGCGAAGCGATCAGGCCGGCGATGCTGATCCAAAGGCCTTTGGAAGCGGGAGCCGCTTCTTTGGCAGCCGTTTCGTTCGGCGCAGGTGTGGTTGGCTTCGACTTGAGACCTCCCGGTGCGCGAGGCCGATTCAGGTACGAGGTTTCTGGCGCGGCTCGGACCGTCGGCGCGAAATCGGTATCGGGGCAGCCTGTTGGTAGCGACGTGATGCATTCGATGCAGAACTTGGCGATTGACCGGTTCCGCGCCTTGCAGTTCGGACAGATCAGCGCCATGAGGACCACAGACCAATGGCGTCTTCCGGCAACGTCGAGATTGTCTGAAGCCAATAGACCATCCCCCGAGAGTGACAGAGTGCCGGCGTTTCGCGATGTGTGAAAGTTCACGCGAGGAAACAGAACTTTACAGTTTTGGCCTTGTCCGATGGCCGTGTTCCGTCGTCGCACACCTCAGTCGCTGAGATCTCGATTTGGCTTCTCTCTTTCCGGCCAGGCGCCGACCTGCTCGACGACCCAACGCGCATCGTCCAGCGGAAGGTCGTGACCCGCAGTGGGGTGCTCGGCGATCTTCGCGCGCCATTCATGCGCGAGGCGCCGCGAGCAACGTGCGTCGACCAGCGCATCGCGCTGGCTCGCGAGGACCAGCAAGGGCACGGCGGGCGCCCGCGGCGGCGCGCGGTAGCGCATCGCCGCGAGCAACTGCCTCAACGCATTGGCGCCGCGGACCGGCCGCTCTTCGCCAATGGCGGCCCATTGGTCGATCAATTCGACGACCTCCGGCCCGGAGCGCGGATGTCGGCTGGTCAGGCGCAGGATGATTTGCTCGCGGCGGCGGGCATCGCCGTTCATCAGCAGACCCAGCACGGCGCCGTAGTTGGCAGGCCGCAGGCGTTGGTACCAGGGGCTGAAGACGCGCAGGCTGGTATTGATCAACACGCAGCCATTGAGTTCGCCCGGATGCCTGTCGGCCCAATCCACGGCGACCATCGCCCCGAGCGACATCGCGAGCAGGTGGTACGGCGGTTGAACGCCAAGGGCCTGCAATTGCTGCCGGCAGTTGTCGGTCGCGGCCCCGATGCAGGTGGGGCTCGCCATCTGCCTCAAGCGGCCGTTTCCTGGGATATCGATCGTCAGCACGCTGGCGCCGGGCGGCAGCCGCTCTTGCAGCAGCTCGGGGAAGCGACCCCAGTGCGCGCTTTCGCGCGTCAGGCCGCGTAACAGGATCCAGGTGTCCATCGTCGCATCAGGCCCGCGCGCCGTACCACCGGACCAGGGCGCTCGCCCGGTGCCGCGCGCGCTGGGCGTTGGCCGGCATCCAGCGGGCGTGGCTGCAGACCGCGCGGGTGATGAAGTCCAGCCATCCGACATGGCGTCGCAACACGCGCTGGCGCCGGTGCTCGACCACTGGGTTGAAGATGCCGGCGCGCGAGAAGAGCTGCCGCGGATTCTTCAGCACCCAGCGCCACGAGCCCATCTCGAGCGTCATGGGCAAGAACACGCTGTCGGCCCGCTGGGACGCGCTCAGGTAGAGATGGTCCCAGAGGTCGCCATGGGTGAGGTATTGCCGACTCTGCGGCTCGACCACGTAGCAGTGGTGCGGCAGGGTCTGGTCGAGGAGTTCGGCGAAGGCATGCATCTCGGGGAGATGCGCGATCGGGCGTCCGGTGTGGGCGTAGGGGAACCAGACGCGATCGGTCATGCCGAACCCGGAATGACAGTCCACCGAGATGCTGAGCGGCCGGTCGAGCAGTTCCGCTTCGACGATGCGGCAAAGGGCCGCACTCTCACACTCCATTCGGGCCTTCTCGGCGCCTCGGTACCACGGCAAGGCGGCGCTGATCCGATGCCCGCCGATCAGATAGGGGACTCCTTCGCTGGATTCGATGGGCGCATTGCGCATCAGGTCGACGCCTCGGGGGTTGGCGCGCGTGCCCAGGCAGAGCCCGCCCGGGTTGACCAGCGGCACGAACACCAGCCTCAACGTCTCCAGCATCCGGTGCAGCGACACATCCCATTGCAGCCGCATCACGATACTGCGCAGGTAGGCGATCGCGACCTCGGCGCCGATCCGCTCCAGTCCGTGGAC
>NZ_JBFUIU010000325.1:0-9712 GCF_056401695.1 Variovorax sp. P4_D9 | reverse complement strand
GGGCGCCAGTCCTGCGACGGCGCAACGGGTGGCGGCCAACAGCCGCCRCTGGTGGCGCAATAGCGCCAAGCAGCTCAACAGCGTGCTGAACATCGCCTGGTTTGACCGTATGGGACTACCCAGACTCTCATGACCTAAAACTCTCGAACCGCCCGGTGCGGACCCGCATGCCGGGTGGTGTGGGAGGGGCGCAGTCTAGGAAGACTGCCCCCTATCCCGATGCCTCACAGGTCGAGCCAGGGAGATCCCTCGGCGGCCGTGGCGGTGAGCATTTCGTGTTCGACGGCGCCGAGCGCCTCGGCCATCGTGCGGCGCACGATGTCCGGCCGGTTGTTTTGTTCGCTCAGGTGGGCTGCCACCACATGGCGCAGGCCGCCGTGGTGCACCGCGCGCGCGATGGCCGCGGCGGCCTCGTTCGAGAGATGGCCGTAATTGCCGCCCACGCGCTGCTTCAGAAAGGGCGGATAGCCCGAGCCCGCCAGCAACTCGCTGTCATGGTTGAACTCGAGCAGCAGGGCGTCCAGGCCCATGAGGCGCGCCAGCACATGGGGCGTCGCGTGGCCCAGGTCGGTCAGCACGCCGAGGTGCCGCGCGCCGTCGGTGCAGCGCAGCTGCAGCGGCTCGCGCGCATCGTGCGGCACCGTGAAGGGCTGGAGGCAGAGCTCGCCGACCGCGATGTCGACGCCGTCCCGCGCGAGCATGAGACGGCCTTCGAAATCGTGCCCGCCGGTCGCCAGCCAGGTGCCCTCGCTCATCCACACCGGAATTCGTTCACGACGCGACAGGGCCCGCGCGCAGCCGATGTGGTCGCCGTGCTCGTGGGTGATGAAGATGGCGTCGATGTCGCCGGCCGCGAGGCCGGCCCGCGCCAGCCGGCTGTCGAGTTGCTTCTGGCCGAAGCCGCAGTCGATCAGCAGCCGGGACGTGCGCCCGCCGCTGGTCGCCTCGACCAGCGTGGCGTTGCCGGTGCTGCCGCTGCCCAGACTGCGGAAGCGCAGCATCGGGAGCGGCCGGCTTACTTCAGGTCGTCGGCGATGACCTGCACGATGCGCTGCGCATTGGCCGTGCTGTCGGCCGCGCCGCTCTCGTTGAGGACCGACACCGTGCTGGTCTCGCCCTGGCCCTTGACCAGGATGCGGAACTTGAGCGGCGCCTCGGTCTTGCCGGGCCCGAAGCTGAGCAGCTTGGCGAACACGCTGGGTTCCGACTTGTTCGGGTTCGGCGGCACATAGCGCACGAAGTAGGTCCCGGCGGCGCGGTCGCGGTCTTCGACCGTGAAGCCCGTGCGGTCGAGTGCCAGGCCGACGCGGCGCCAGGCGCGATCGAAGTTCTCGCTGATCTGCACCACCGGCTGGCCGCCGACGTTGGCGACCTTGGCGGTCTGCGGCGCGGTTCCGACGGCGGCGATGAGCTTCGACTRCTCTTGCGAGACGCCGAGCTTGACCATCAGGCGACGCAGGAACTCGGCTTCGAGCTCGGGGTCGCTGGCGCGCGGCTGCCAGGCCGTCTGGTCCTTGCGCGAGCTGCTGTAGACCTCTTCCATGCCGCGGTGGCTGATGAAGATCTCGGTGCCGTTGGGCGTGCGCTCCATCCKGGTGCGGAAGCGGTCGAGTTCACCGGTCGAGTAGGCCGATTCCACGAGCTTGCCGAGCGTGCCGCGGATGATGTCCTGCGGCAGCTTGGCGCGGTTCTCGGCCCAGTCGGTTTCCATGATGCCGAGATTGCGCTGGTCGGTGGTGATCAGGAATCCACTCTCCTGCCAGAAGTCGCGCACCGGATCCCAGAGCTGGTCGGCCGAGCGGTTGACCACCAGCCAACGCTGCGTGCCGGCGCGTTCCATGCGCACGTCGCCGACCGAGCTGACCGCGGTCGGCTGGCCCGGCGCGCTGGCGAGGCCGGCCTGGTAGGCGTTGGCCGTGACCGCGCCGCCCGGGATCGCGTAGCGGTTCTCGCGCGTGAGTTGGGTCAGGTCGGGCGGAACTTCGAGGGTCGGGGCCTTGCCGGCGCTCTTGTAGTCGATCTTGTCGCTGTCGAGGGCCGAGCAGGCGGCGAGACCGGCGACCAGGGCCAGCAATGCGAATCGCGAAATGGTTTTCAACGTCTACTTCCTTTTGGGATGGTTGAGCTCAATCGGTGGGCGCGGTGCCCGCTCCTTCAGAGCGCGGCCCGGGCAAAAGGTTGCCGGCGTTCGCAAACGCCCGCTGAAAAGATGGGGGTCAGTCCTTGAGGAGGCCGCTGGCGCGCAACGCGGATTCGACAACCGGCCGGCCGCTTTCGGACAGCTCGGTGAGGGGCAGGCGCAGGGCACCGCCGCAGAGTCCGAGCCGTGCCATGGCCCATTTAACCGGAATCGGATTCGGCTCGAAGAACAGGTGGCGGTGCAGCGGCATCAGTTCGAACTGGATCTGCATTGCGCGCCGGGCGTCGCCGGCGATGGCGGCGACGCAGAGCTCGTGCATCTTGCGCGGCGCGACGTTGGCCGTGACGCTGATGTTGCCCTGGCCACCGCACAGCATCAGCGCGACGGCGGTCGGGTCGTCGCCGGAATAGACCGCGAATTTCTTGGGCAGGTCGCGGATCAGCCACTGGGCGCGCTCGATGTTGCCGGTGGCTTCCTTGATGCCGATGATGCCGGGCACCTGGGCCAGGCGCAGCACGGTGTCGTGCGCCATGTCCGCCACGGTGCGCCCGGGCACGTTGTAGAGCACCGTCGGCAGGTCGCCCACCGCTTCGGCGATGGCCTTGAAGTGCTGGTACTGGCCTTCCTGGGTCGGCTTGTTGTAGTAGGGCACCACCTGCAGCTGGCAATCGGCGCCCACGCCCTTGGCGAATTTGGCGAGCTCGATCGCTTCCTTGGTGGAATTGGCGCCGCAGCCTGCCATCACGGGCACGCGGCCGCGGGCCTGCTCGACCGTGACGCGGATGATCTCGCAGTGCTCTTCGACGTCGACCGTCGGCGATTCGCCGGTGGTGCCGACGACGCCGAGGCAATCGGTGCCTTCGTCGATGTGCCAGTCGATCAGCCGGCGCAGGGCGGGATAGTCGACACTGCCGTCGTCGTGCATCGGCGTGACGAGCGCAACGATGCTACCTGTCAGTTGCTCCAAGGGAATCTCTTTGTGGTTTGCCCGAAAAGCAGCCATTCTACTGATTGGCCCCGCGCCCCGGCAGCGGGCCGACCCTGTTAGGGGGCCTGCAGGGCATGGCGGGGCGGCGCGGCGGCAGCAGTTTGCGGACGGACGGCGGCAATGCGCTGGACGAAACGCTCGGGTTCCGCCAGGAAGCCGTCTTCGTAGGCCACCACGCGCAGGCCGGCGCAGGCGGTCAGCAGTTCGCCCGGCTGGAGCAGGAAATCGGGCCGCGACGGCTTGCCCACGCTCTCGTTGCCTGCCGCAAAGGTTTCATAAAGCAAAACGCCGCCGGGGGCGACCGCGGCGACAATGTCGGCCAGGCGCGGGCGCCAGAGGTAGTTGCTGACGACGACCGCGCCGAAATGCCGGCCCTCGAAGGGCCACGGGCCGTTCTCGATGTCGGCCAGCACGGCCTGGCCAAAGGGCGCGGCTGCATCGACGGCCTCCTGCGAGCGATCGACGCCGGTCGCGGGATGGCCCCGGCCGGCGAACCAGCGCATGTGGCGGCCGGCGCCGCAGGCCACGTCCAGCACGGCGGCGCCGGGCGCCAGCAGATGGGACCAGCGAACGATCCAGGGCGAGGGCGCGAGCGTCTCGTGGCTCAAAAGCAGCTCCAGACCTGTTCGGCCAGCGTCACGAGGAAGCCCGGGCGGGTGTAGAGGGCGAAGACGCCCGACAACGCGAGCGCCGCGGCGCCGAGCCAGGCGGCCTGGACCAGCGGAGGGCGGGACTTGGCGGGCATCGGCATCAGGCGGGCTGGATCCGCTGCCTCGGGATCGCGCTTTCCCTGACCGGCAGGTTGATCAGCGCGGCCATCACGCCGAGCGCGATCGCGATGTACCAGACCAGGTCGTAGCTGCCCAGTCGGTCGTACAAGTAGCCGCCAAGCCAGACGCCCAGGAAGGAGCCGATCTGGTGGCTCAGGAAGACGAAGCCGCCGAGCATCGACAGGTGGGCGACGCCGAAGATCTGGGCCACGATGCCGCTGGTCAGCGGCACGGTGGAAAGCCACAGGAAGCCGATCACGGCGGCGAAGACGTAGACCGAGAGCGGCGACAGCGGCGCCAGCAGGAACAGCGCGATCGCCAGCGCGCGCCCGAGGTAGATGCCGGCCAGCAGCTTGCGCTTGGCCAGCCGGGCACCCAGCGCCCCGGCGGCGTAGGTGCCGAAGACGTTGAACAGCCCGATCAGCGCCAGCGCATAGCTGGCCACTTCGGGCGAGAGCCCCTTGTCGCGCAGGTAACTCGGCATGTGGACACCGATGAACACGACCTGGAAACCGCAGACGAAGTAGCCGGCCATCAGCATCACGAAGCTCGGGTACTTGAAGGCCTCCTGGACGGCCTGAAGGATGGTCTGCTCGCGCTTGCCGCTGGCGGCCGCCAGCCGGGGCTCGCGCAGCGAGAAGGCCAGCGGGACGATCAGCAGCACCATGGCGGCCAGCACCAGCAGGGCGGTCTGCCAGCCGAGCCGGGCGATCAGCTGGCCCTCGACCGGCACCATCAGGAACTGGCCGAAGGAGCCGGCCGCGGCCGCGACGCCCATGGCCCAGGAGCGGCGCTCGGCCGGGATCTGGCGCCCGATCACGCCGTAGATCACCGCATAGGTGGTGCCGGCCTGGGCGGCGCCGATCAGCACGCCGGTGGTCAGCGCGAACATTAGCGGCGTCTGCGAAAGCGCCATGCCGGCCAGCCCCAGTGCATAGAAAACGGCGCCGGCGACCATGACCCGGAGGGCGCCGAACTTGTCGGCCAGCATGCCGGCGAAGACGCCGAAGACGCCCCAGGAGAGGTTCTGGACGGCCAGCGCGAGCGAAAAGGCCTGGCGGGTCCAGCCCTGTTCCTGCGCGATCGGCTGCAGCCACAGGCCGAAGCCATGGCGGATTCCCATCGACAGGGTGACGATCAGGGCGCCGCAGATGAGCACCCGGTGGATGCCGAGTGGCCGGGAAGAAGAGGTCATCCCGGAAAATGTACCTAAAAGCCGGTGGGCAGGTTGGCGCCCCGGGGGCAGCGATTGTTGAAATTTTTGCCGGTCTTTGATGCGCGGGGCGCAGTGGCGGGCGGCGGGGGGCCCCGGCACCAAGGCCTAGAATCCCGCGCCATGGCAAGCAAGGAACCAGGCAGTTACGGCGAATCATCGATTCGCGTCCTCAAGGGCCTCGAGCCCGTCAAGCAGCGGCCCGGGATGTACACCCGCACCGACAACCCGCTGCACATCATTCAGGAAGTATTGGACAACGCCGCCGACGAGGCGCTCGCGGGCTACGGCAAGAAGATCAAGGTCACGCTGCACGCCGACGGCTCGGTCAGCGTCGAGGACGACGGCCGCGGCATTCCGTTCGGCCTCCATCCGGAAGAGAAGGCGCCGGTGGTCGAGCTGGTGTTCACGCGGCTGCACGCGGGCGGCAAGTTCGACAAGGGCTCGGGCGGTGCTTACAGCTTCTCGGGCGGGCTGCACGGGGTCGGCGTGTCGGTGACCAACGCGCTGTCGACCCGGCTCGAGGTGAGCTCGTACCGCGAAGGCTCGGTGGCGCAGCTCGCGTTCTCGGCCGGCGACGTGATCGAGAAGCTCAAGGTGCGGCCGCAGGAAAGCGCGGCCGCCTCGGCCAATGGCGACGGCTCGCGCGACCGCAGGCAGGGCACCACGGTGCGCGCCTGGCCGGACCCGAAGTACTTCGAGTCGGCGCTGCTGCCGGTCAACGAACTGACCCACCTGCTGCGCAGCAAGGCGGTGCTGATGCCCGGCGTCACGGTCACGCTGGCGGTCGAGAAGACCAAGGAGACGCAGACCTGGCTCTACAAGGGCGGCCTGCGCGACTACCTCATGCAGACCCTCAACGGCGATCCGGTGATTCCGTTGTTCGAAGGCGCCGGCCATGCCGACAAGAACGCCGACAACTTCGCCGAAGGCGAGGGTGCCGACTGGTGCGTGGCCTTCACCGAGGACGGCCAGCCGGTGCGCGAGAGCTATGTCAACCTGATCCCGACCAGCGCCGGCGGCACCCACGAGAGCGGATTGCGCGACGGCCTGTTCAATGCGGTCAAGAGCTTCATCGAGCTGCACTCGCTGCTGCCCAAGGGCGTCAAGCTGCTGCCCGAGGACGTCTTCGCGCGAGCCTCCTACGTGCTGTCGGCCAAGGTGCTCGACCCGCAGTTCCAGGGCCAGATCAAGGAGCGGCTGAATTCGCGCGATGCGGTGCGGCTGGTGTCGAGCTTCGTCCGGCCGGCGCTCGAACTCTGGCTCAACCAGCACGTCGACTACGGCAGGAAGCTCGCCGAGCTGGCGATCAAGGCGGCCCAGACCCGGCAGCGGGCGGGCCAGAAGGTCGAGAAGCGCAAGGGCTCCGGCGTGGCCGTGCTGCCCGGCAAGCTGACCGATTGCGAGAGCAAGGACACGGCGCACAACGAAGTCTTCTTGGTCGAAGGCGACTCTGCCGGCGGCAGTGCCAAGATGGGCCGCGACAAGGAGAGCCAGGCCGTCCTGCCGCTGCGCGGCAAGGTGCTGAACACCTGGGAGGTGGAGCGCGACCGCCTGTTCGCCAACACCGAGATCCACGACATCTCGGTGGCGGTCGGGGTCGACCCGCACGGACCCAACGACACGCCCGACATGTCAGGCCTGCGCTACGGAAAGATCTGCATCCTGAGCGATGCCGACGTCGACGGCTCGCACATCCAGGTGCTGCTGCTGACGCTGTTCTTCCGTCATTTCCCGAAGTTGATCGAGGCCGGCCACGTGTACGTGGCCAAGCCGCCGCTGTTCCGGGTCGACGCACCGGCGCGCGGCAAGAAACCGGCCTCCAAGGTCTATGCGCTCGACGAGGGCGAACTCACGGCGATCCTCGACAAGCTGCGCAAGGACGGCGTGCGCGAGGGCGCCTGGAGCATCAGCCGCTTCAAGGGACTGGGCGAGATGAATGCCGAGCAGTTGTGGGAGACCACGCTGAACCCCGACACGCGGCGGCTGCTGCAGGTGCGTCTGGGGCGCTTCGACACCCGGGGCACCGAGGGCGAGATCACCAAGCTCATGGGCAAGGGCGAGGCGGCCGCGCGGCGCGAGCTCATGGAACTGCGGGCCGACGACGTGGACATCGATGTGTGACGCCGCCGAACAATTTGTGACGCTGCGAGGCGCCGCGCCGGGGTGCGCGCGCCCATAGTCCAGGGATGGCGATTTCGATGAAGGCTTCCTGGCGGTCGATGCTGCTGGCCGTGTCGTTGGCGATGCTTCCCTTGTGGACGCGGGCCGCCGACATCTACGGCTACATCGACGACAAGGGCGGCGCGCATTTCGCGTCCGAGAAGATCGACGAGCGCTACCAGCTCTTCTTCCGCGGCGGCCGGAGCTTCGACACCGCGAACGGCATCGCGCCGTTGCTGCGTGGGCGCAAGGGCGCGATCGACGGCCAGGTGCCGCGCGCCTCGCAGTCCCTGCTGACACTGGTCGAGGCCTCGCCGGGCTACAAGGTCGCGAAGTCGGCGCTGCGCGATGCGTCGCGCAATCACGGCATCGACTACGAGCTGCTGCAGGCGCTGGTCGCGACCGAATCCGGCTTCGATGCGCAGGCGGTGTCGCCCAAGGGTGCGCTCGGCCTGATGCAGGTGATGCCGGCGACGGCGCAGCGCTACGGCGTGGCGGCGGACCAGCGGGCCTCGGTCGAGTCCAAGCTGTTCGATCCGCGCATCAACGTCGCCACCGGATCGCGCTACCTGCGCGACCTGATCGCGATGTTCCCGGGCCGGATCGAACTCGCGCTGGCCGCCTACAACGCCGGCGAGGGGGCGGTGCAGCGTGCCGGCAACCAGATTCCGACCTACCGCGAGACGCAGAACTACGTCGCGACCGTGCTGCAGCTGTATGCCTACCTGAAGCCCGCGGCGGCATTTGGCCGAGGCAAGGCGAGCGGCCGGATCCGCATGGAGATGGTGCCGACGGGCGGCGCCATCGGACGTGGCAACATGCCGTCCGACGCGCGCCGCATGCCGGCGCTCCCCGAACCGACCGATCCGCCAGCCGCAGGGGCCGCCGGTCCCGCGGCGTCGGCGACGCCATAGACCCGCAAACCTTTCTCTCTTTCTTCTCTTTCCATGGATTCCCAACCGACGCTCGATCTGCAGAGCCCCGAAGACGATGGCGCGCTGACGCTGGCCGACTACGCGCAGACCGCCTACCTCGAATACGCCCTGAGCGTGGTCAAGGGCCGGGCCTTGCCCGATGTCTGCGACGGCCAGAAGCCGGTGCAGCGGCGCATCCTCTATGCGATGTCGCGCATGGGCTTGAGCTTCGGCGGMGCCAATGGCACCGTCGGCGCCAAGCCCGTGAAGAGTGCGCGCGTGGTCGGCGATGTGCTGGGCCGCTTCCACCCGCACAGCGACCAGGCCGCCTACGACGCGCTGGTGCGCATGGCGCAGGATTTCTCGCAACGATATCCGCTGGTCGACGGCCAGGGCAACTTCGGCAGCCGCGACGGCGACGGCGCCGCGGCGATGCGCTACACCGAGGCCCGTCTTGCCCGCATCACCAGCCTGCTGCTCGACGAGATCGACGAGGGCACGGTCGACTTCATCCCGAACTACGACGGCTCGACCGAGGAGCCCAGGCTGCTGCCGGCGCGGCTGCCGTTCACCTTGCTCAACGGCGCCAGCGGCATCGCAGTCGGCCTGGCGACCGAGATCCCGAGCCACAACCTGCGCGAGGTCGCCGATGCCTGCGTGGCGCTGATCAAGGCCAACGGCAAGCTGACGGATGAGGAACTGTTGGCGATCGTGCCGGGCCCGGACTATCCGGGCGGCGCGCAGATCATCAGCAGCGCGGCCGACATCGCCGACGCCTACCGCACCGGCCGCGGCTCGCTCAAGGTGCGGGCGCGCTGGAAGATCGAGGATCTGGCACGCGGCCAATGGCAGCTGGTGGTCAACGAGCTGCCGCCGGGCGTCAGTTCGCAGAAGGTGCTGGAGGAAATCGAGGAGCTGACCAACCCGAAGATCCGCGCCGGCAAGAAGGCGCTCTCGGTCGAGCAGACGCAGCTGAAGGCCGCGGTGCTGTCGCTGCTCGACGGGGTGCGCGACGAGTCGAGCAAGGACGCGCCGGTGCGCCTTGTGTTCGAGCCCAAGACCTCGCGCATCGGGCAGGAAGAGTTCAGCACGATGCTGCTGTCGCAGACCTCCCTGGAGACCTCGGCGCCGATCAACCTCACGATGGTCGGCATCGACGGCAAGCCGACGCAGAAGTCGCTGCGGCAGATGCTCAACGAATGGATCGCCTTCCGCGAGATCACGGTCGAGAAGCGTTCGCGGCATCGCCTGGGCAAGGTGCAGGACCGGATCCACATCCTCGAGRGGCGGCAGCTGGTGCTGCTCAACATCGACGAGGTGATCGCGATCATTCGCGCCGCCGAGGATCCGAAGGCGGCGCTGATCGCGCGCTTCAACCTCAGCGACCGGCAGGCCGAAGACATCCTCGAGATCCGCCTGCGCCAATTGGCGCGGCTGGAGGCAATCAAGATCGAGCAGGAGCTCAAGGGCCTGCGCGAGGAACAGAAGAAGCTCGAGGACATCCTTGCGAGCCCGGCCGCATTG
>NZ_JBFUIU010000324.1:0-9714 GCF_056401695.1 Variovorax sp. P4_D9 | reverse complement strand
ATCGAACAGCGCCACATCTCGGGTCACTTCGCTTGCATCAATCTGCGTCGTCATGCCAACTGCGAAGCCATTCCCGTGCCAGTTTGACGGGCTCGGAGAAAAACTCTCACTCTCTGAGTCGGCGACGCGAACTCCCCTTTCTCGCGGTCAATTGCGGTGCGCTGTCGCCGAACCTGATCGAAAGCGAGATCTTCGGCCACGAGCGCGGCAGCTTCACCGGCGCCGACCGCCTGCACCAGGGCTTTTTTGAGCGCGCCCGCGGCGGCACGCTGTTCCTGGACGAGATCACCGAGATGCCGCTCGGCCTGCAGGTCAAGCTCTTGCGCGTCCTTGAAAGCGCAACCTTCATGCGCGTGGGCTCGACGCAGGTCCAGCAGACCGATGTGAGAATCATTGCCGCCACCAACCGGGACGCCGCGCAGGCGGTGGCCGAGGGCGTCCTACGCGAGGACTTGTTCTATCGCGTCAACGTCTTCCCGATCCATCTGCCGCCGCTGCGCGACCGCCTCGAGGACGTGCCGCTGCTGGCGGACAGCTTCCTGCACGAACTCGAAGTGCAGGAGCAGAGCCGCAAGCGCTTCACGCCGGCGGCCCTCGCCCGCCTGGCCGAGTACCGCTGGCCCGGCAACGTGCGGGAACTGCGCAACGCCGTGCAGCGGGCCTGGGTCATGGCGGGGACCGAGGTGATCGGCGACCAGTGGCTGCCGCATGAACGCGACGCCTCGACGCCCGTTGCAGGCGAGACGGCTCCCGGGCCCGTGTCGGGCGACCCCGATGCGCCGACGCTCAGCTTCCGGGTCGGGACGCCGCTGGCCGACGTCGAGCGCGAACTGATCCTCGCCACCTACGCGCACTGCCGGCGGCGCAAGGAGCCGACGGCAGCGCTGCTCGGCATCAGCATGAAGACGCTGTACAACCGGCTGAAGGAGTACCAGTCGTCTTAAGCCTGTGCCCCAGGAGCCTCAGGCCGGGGCCCGGACGGCCCTCGCCTGGGTCACGGCCTCGAGCACCTCGGCCACGCCCGCGGGCTTCGTGAGGTGGGCATCGAAGACGTCCGCACCATCGTGCCGCGTCACTGCATCGCCCCAGCCGCTCAAGGCGATCAGCGGCATCCGCGCCGCCCAGGCCTGTCGCCTCAGTGAACGCGCGACGTCGACGCCGTTCAGGTCAGGCATGCCGATGTCGAGAATCGCCGCATCGGGATGCAGGCGCTCGGCCGTGTCGAGCGCCTGCCTGCCGCTCGAAGCGACCAGCGTCTCGTGGCCCGCGATCTGTAGCAGGCGGCTCAGCGCCCAGCCGGCATCGACGTTGTCGTCGGCGACCAGGATCCGGAGCCGCTGCGTCGAGTGAGACGGCTCGGGCTCGGCGGCTTCGCGCCGCGCCGGCGATTGCGCGGCCAAGGGCAGGGTCACGCAGAAACGACTGCCGCACCCCAGTCCGTCGCTGAAGGCTTCGATGCGCCCGCCGTGCTGCTCGACGATGCTGCGGACCAGCGCCAGGCCGATCCCGAGCCCTTCGCCCCGTTGCGCCGCCGCCGGACCCTGGGCATAGAGCTCGAAGATGCGCGCGATGGTCTCGGGTTCCGACACCGAGATGCAGACGTTGTCGGCCTGCCGTTCGGCAGCCAGCACCAGCACGCCCCCGAGGGCGTGTAGCGCGCCGCATTGGCCAGCAGGTTCACCAGCGCCTGGCCGATGCGCAGCGGATCGACGTGGACATGGATCGGCTTCGAAGGCAGCTCGATCTCGAGCCTGTGCCGTGCCGCCTCGATCAGCGGCTTCGCCGTTTCGACGGCCGCGCCGGCGAGATCCGCAACGGCGACGTCGAGCCTGCGCAGTTCGAGTTGTCCGATGGCCAGGCGCGAGACGTCGAGCAGGTCGTCGACCAGCAGTTTCATGCTGCGGACCTGGCGCTGGATGACCTGCGCCGCCCGCCGGCGCTCGTCGTCGTGCGTCTGCTCGCTGGCAAGCAGATCGGACGCGCTGGCCATGGAAGCCAGCGGGTTGCGCAGTTCGTGCGACAGCACGGCGATGAACCGGTCCTTGACAGCGTCCGCCGATTCCAGTTCGGCCCGCGCGCGCTCGTTCTGCCTCAGCGCTTTCAGCAAATCGGCCTGGCTGAGTTCGAGCGCGGCCTGCGCCTCTCGCGCCGCCGTCTGGTCGCGCAGGATCTTGACGAAGCCGATCACGCGTCCACTGCCGTCGTGCATGCGCATCAGGACCCCGCTGCCCCAGAAGCGCGTGCCGTCCTTGCGCTGGTGGAATCGCTCGTCGGCGGCGCGTTCCTTGAAGGTGGCGGTCTCGGCCTCCTGCACGGGCGCGTTCGCCGCCCGGTCCTCGTCGGTGAAGATGATGTCGGCCAGCCCTCCCTTGACCTCGGCCTCGGTGTAGCCCAGCAGGCGCTCGGCGCCGGCGTTCCAGCTCGTGATGACGCGGTTGATGTCGGTCGAAAAAATGGCGTAGTCGCGCGCGTTCTCGACCACCAGCCGCAGCCGTTCCTCGCTGCTGCGCAGCGCCTCCTGGGCGCGCCTGGCTTCGCCGACGTCGCGCGCGGTCGCCGTGGCGCCGACGACGGCACCGTGGGCATCGACGATCGGGGACACAGTGAGCGACAGGTGGATCTGCGCCCCATCCTTCGCGACGTACGCTGTCTCGAGGTTCTCGACGCTCTGGTTGTTCTTCACGCGTTCGAGGATGCCGAGTCGCTCGAGCGGATCGCCGTCGGGCGCCAGCATCGTGATCGAGCGACCGACCGCCTCGTCGGCCGCGTAGCCGAAGATGCGCTGCGCGCCGCTGTTCCAGCTCAGGATCTGGCCCTCGAGCGAGAAACTGATGATGGCGTCCACCGAAGAGGCGACGACGGTCGACAGCCACTGGCTCACCTGCTCGGCCTGCTTGCGCTCGGTGATGTTGATGAACGACAGCACGACGCCCGCGATGCGATCCTCGGTGGTCCGATAGGGCAGAAGACGGGCCATGAACCAGCTGCCGTCGTCACGCCCGACCTCGCGCTCGATCGGGATCAGCTTGTCGAGCACGTGCGCCGCATCGTCGCCCAGGGCCGGGTACTGCAACTGCGGAGCGAGATCGGACAGCGGGCGGCCRACGTCACCGGGAATCAGGTTGAACAGCCGCACGGCCGCCGGCGTATAGCGCGTGATGCGCAAGTCGCGATCGAGGAACACGGTGGCGATCGCGGTCGCGTTCATGAGGTTCTGCATGTCGCTGTTGGCATGCGCCAGCTCGTCGACCTTGCACTTGAGCTCCTGGTTGACGGTGGTCAGCTCCTCGTTGATCGACTGCAGCTCTTCGCGGCCGGTCTCCAGTTCCTCGGTGGCCGAGCGCAGTTCCTCGTTGATGGCCTGCAGTTCCTCGTTGCTGGCCTTCAGGTCCTGGGTGGAGTTCTCGTACTGCTCGACGGTGTCCTGCAGATGAGCGCGCATGCGCTCCAGTTCCCGGTCCAGCTGCTGCACCAATGGATCGGCACTCTCGCGAGGCGGCGGCGCCGCATCGCCGCGCAGGGCTGGCTGCGGGGGCGTGTCGAAGATGACCAGCGTGAAATCGAGCCCGCCGTCTCGCACCGGCACCACGCGGATCGCGACCTGGCGCTCGGCGCCGTCGACCGTGGCCGCCGTCGGTGGGGACTCGACCGCCAGCCCGGTGCGTGCGGCCTGGTGGAGCGCCGCCCGCAACTCGATGCGCAGGGCGGGCAACACGAGTCGCAGCAGGTTGCGCGTCGGCTCGCCGGCGCTGTGCTGCAGGAATCGGCCCGCGCTGGCCGACAGGTGGACGATCTCGTCGTGCCGATCGACCAGCAGGGACGGTGCGCAGAGGTGCTCGAGCAGCTTCAGATGCACCTCGCCCCACGAGGCGCTGCGCCAGTCCATGGCTGCGCGGCCGGACGCAAGTGCGGCCTGCTGGAAGATCCGGCCGGCCACCACGGGCGGTTCGCGCAGGGCGCGCCCCACGTCCATCGCGAGGGCCAGGGTGCTCCGACCGGCGGGCAGCGGAATCCCGGAGGTCGGCACGTCGCGGCGGGCGTAGATGCGATGCTTCTTGTCGAGCACGCTGAAATGCGGGTTGCCGTCCTCCACCGATTCGGAGACGCCGAGAAACAGCCGGCCATGCGGCATCAGCGCGAAGCCCAGCACCTCGAACACCCGCGCCTGCGCCACCGGGTCCAGGTAGATCAGCAGATTGCGGCAGCTGATCAGGTCCAGCCGCGAGAAGGGCGAATCGCGCAGCAGGTCGTGCGCGGCGAACAAGACCATCTCGCGCACCTCGCGCCGCACGCGGTAGCCGTCGTGCTCTTTGACGAAGTAGCGCCGCAACCTGTCGGCCGAGAGGTCGGCCTCGATCGCCAGCGGATAGCGGCCCTCGCGTCCCGCCTGCACCGCGCTCTCGTCGAGGTCCGAAGCAAAGACCTGCAGGGTCGGCGGGGCCTCGAGCGTGCGGGCGTATTCTGAGAGCAGGATCGCGATCGAGTAGGCCTCCTCGCCGGTCGCGCAGGCGGCCACCCACACGCGCACCACGTCGTTCGGCCCCTTGCCCTCGAACAGAGCCGGGATGTGGAGATTCAGGGCGTCGAAGCACTCGGCGTCGCGAAAGAAGTTGGTCACCGAGATCAGCAGGTTCTGTAGCAGCGCCCCGGACTCGCCGGAACGGGTACGCAGGCAATCAAGATAGCCGGCCAGACTGTCCACGCCGTTGACCTGCATGCGGCGTGCGATCCTGCGCACGATGGTGGCGCGCTTGTAGTAGGCGAAGTCCCGCCCGGTGCGCGCCCGCAGGAAGGCCAGGACCTCGCGCAGCGGCGTGTCGTCGGTCTCGATGGCGCCTGTCGTGACGGCCGGATGCGGACCCTCCTCCGGCGGCAGGCGCAGCCGTTTCTCGATGCCGTAGTAGTCGAGCAAGCGCGTCGGGATTTCCGCCACCGGCAGGATCCAGTCCACCATGCCGGTGGCGATCGCCGCGGCCGGCATGCTGGCGTGCTCGGCCTCCGCCGGGTCCTGCGCGACGGTCAGCCCGCCGCGTTCCTTGATGCGCTTGATCCCGATCGCGCCGTCGCCATCGCCGCCCGACAGCACCACGGCGGCAGCATGCGGGCCATGGGTGTCCGGGAGGCCGCGGAAGAACAGGTCGACAGCGACGCGCTTGCCCGGCGTGAGGTCGAGTTCGGCCAGCTGCAGGTAGCCGTTGGCGGACTTGAGTGCCTTGCCGGGCGGAATCACGTAGACGGTGTCGGGCCGCACCTTCGAGGCCTCGTTGACTTGCAGCACCGACATCGAAGTGCTGCGCTGAAGGATCTCGGCCACGATGCTCTCGCGCTCGGCCGCGAGGTGGAGCACCACCGCGAAGGCAATGCCCGATTGGGGCGGAAGGCTGCTGAAGAAGGCTTGCAGGGCCGGAATGGCGCCGGCCGAGCCGCCGATGCCCACCAGCGGCGTCATGTCGTAGCCGCGGTTCGGGACGACGTTGTCGATCAGGCTGCCGAGTTCCTCTTCGAGATGGTCGGGGGTCAATTTCTTCATGGCGTCGCCGGGGCCGGATTCGGCAGTCCCGCACGGCTGTCATTATGCGATTCGCCGGGCCGGCCAAGCGCTCATGCGCGTGCAAGCTTTGCCGCAAGATCCGCCCGCGGAACGCACAACTTGCCGACTCGGCGCGGACCCCGGAGCGGCATTCCGACCTCCGCGCCGAGGGCGGCCGCAGGCGCGGCCCCACGGCTTCGAACAGGCCCAAGGCTTGCTCCATCCGGGCCATGACCCCGCCGGACGTTCCAGCAGCCCTCGCCTCGCACTACCGTGCGGCCTGCGAGTTGGCGCCGCGGGCGGCCCGGATCGCGAGCCGGCTGCTCGACAGCCTGCTGGGCATTCCGGTCGAGTGGCGYTTTTCGCTGCGCGTGGCGTTGGCGCACCGGGAGGCCCAGGGGGACCACGAACTGTCCACGTCGGACCATGCACTGCTGTCATGGATTCGTCTGGAAGGCTTCGAGCACGCCGCGATCAGGGCCGAAACCGCCGAGCAGCAGTCGGCCCGTGATTTCGTGCGGCAGGTCGTTCTGGCGTCGGCGGGGCCTGGCCATGCCAGCGGGCTGCCGCTCGAGTAGGGCCACGAGGCTCGCATCAGGCTGGTTCAATGTGAAGGAGTTTGCTATGACTTCCCTGCGCGCACCCGAGCCGTCCGTCCGACCAACACCTTCCACTGCTGCCTTCGGCAGTCTCGTGGATCTTGCGCTGATCAGTGCGATGCACTCGTCCGTGGATGTCTGCGGCCTGTGCCGCACCGTCAACCGGAAGAGCTCCCGGGCCTGCAAATGCTGCGGCCACCGATTGCCGGCCTCCTATGCGTCGGCCGACTCCGCCGCTCCGAGCTGGACCGCGCGTGCCCACGGCATCGTGCAAGGCGAGGGCTTCGACGTCGTCGCACTGTGCCTTGTGTTGAATCTGCTGCTGTTCGTTGAACGGTTCATCCCCGGGGCCTAGCGCATGTCGGACAAGCTACAGGACCGGAATCACCAGCGCGCCGATCCTGCAGCTACGCGTCGATCGGAACGCCGCCTCCGAAATGCGCAATCCACTGGTCCCACAGCTCTTGATAAAGCGGGTTGCGCCAGGCGCCCAGGATCTCGAGTTGGAGCTTCTGGGCCTGCATCAAACTGTCGACCCATGCCGCCTGCCACTCGAAGAGCGGCTGGAAGCTGGCATTGAGGTTGGGGAATGGGGCTGTCGTAGCGAGGGTCATGCCGGTCTCCTTAGTGTAGTGGCGCAAGCGTAGGTCACGCCCGCATGCAGTTCAAGGATGTGACGAACCTGACGGCGGCCCCCGCGCCCGGCTACTCTCCCCGGTCTCGAGCCGATGGAAGCAGCCAACTGAAGGGCTGCATCATGGCCCGCAACTGGCTGGCGAACTGTGCGTGGGCCTGCATTGCGAGGCGCTCGAATGCGCTACCGTCGAGTTCGCCGTCGAGCTTTTCCGTCAGGAGCTTTCCGTCGGTCATCCGCGTTGTCCGGGAATTGATGCGTGTGCGCCCGGCGACGCTCGAAATTTCGGTGACCGTGTAGGTGAAGCTTGCATAGGGCGTGCCACCTTGGGGCTCGACGACTTCCCACTTGCCGGTCTGGGTTTCGCCCGCGGCAGAGTCTTGCTTGATTGCGATGGATCGTTTGCTCATGAGATGCTTCCTCATCGGATGCCCGTGATGCTACCGAATGCCGCGAATAGATGCACGGACATTGTGGACATTGGATCCGCAGGGCCAACTGCCCGCATGCTTGAGGCCTGCCCGCACCACGCACGAAAGGGACCCGCATGCTGTTTCAAGTCGACACGAGCAAGCGCATCGAGAACGACGCCGGGGGAAATTCCCCTTGAACGCCGTCCGGGTCCTGCAAGTCCTGGCGCTGCTCCTGGCGTGCGGCCTGAGCGGCCACAGCCTTGCCGGCAGCATCAAGGGCAAGGTCGTGTTCGGCGGACCAGCCCCCGCGCCGGCCAAGGTGCCCGTCACGATCGACCAGTACCTGTGCGGCAACGAAAAACCCGCTGACGACCTGCAGGTCTCCGCTAGTCGCGAGATTCGCAACGCCGTCGTCTGGATCGAGAACGCGCCGACCGGTGCCGCTCCTCCAGCCACCCAGAAGGTCGAAGTCGACCAGAAGGGATGCGCTTTCATTCCCAGGGTCGTCGTCGTTCTGGCCGGCGGAACCGTGGACTTCCTGAACAGCGATCGCCTGCTCCACAACATTCACGCGACCCCGAAAGCCAACGTCTCCTTCAACCGGACGCAACCGATGGGGCGGACGATTCCGATCACCTTCGCCCAGCCCGAGATCGTCCGGATCAACTGCGACCTGCACGCCTGGATGACGGCATGGGTCGTCGTTGCGGCGCACCGCTTCTATGCGGTCACCGGTGCCGACGGAAGCTTTGCGTTCGACAATCTTCCGCCGGGCCGGTACCAGTTGCAGGTCTGGCATGAAACCCTCGGCACGGTGCCTGCGAGCGTCAACGTGAGCGATGAAAAGCCCGCGCAACTCACCGTGGAACTGAAGCCCCGGTAAAGCCGCAAGCCCCGGTGCAGCCCTCAAGGGGCGACGTTGATCTTCTTCGATGCCTCCCAGGCGGCGGAATGCGTCGGCTCCTCCACGGCTCGCAGCGTCCCGCCCTCGTCGAGCGCAACCCTGAATGTCACCGTCGGCGCCGAATAGACGGGGTGCAGGTAGGCCCGCGCGATCTCCACCGAGTCCTTGTAGAGCGCGATGTAGCGCACGAAGTGCTCCGAGAGCGACGGATGCGGTGAGTCGGCACCGACGCTGATGGTGACGTTGAACCAGGCGCCGCGGCGCACGCTGTCCGGGGCGGTGATTCTGGGCGTGTGCTTGGCGTCGAAGCCCTTGTGGACTTCACGGAATTCCGGCGTGAACTGCTGCGCCTGCTCTTCCTCGGCCTGCGCCGCGATGGCGCCAGGGCCCATCGCCAGACCCAGTGCCGCCACCACGATGCGCTGCGCGTTTCGAACGATCATGGCCATGGCCCCCTCGTATTGCGGTCAGATATCGGGAAGAAACTGCTTGACCATCGTGAGCAGTTCGCTCGGGCTGTAGGGCTTAGCGAGGTAACTGGAGGCGCCGGCCTGGAGCGCCTTCTCGCGGTCGCCGCTCAATGCGTACGATGTGATCACGATGATCGGAATGTGGCGCGTGGCCGCTTCCGTGGTCAGCAGCCTCGTGGCTTCGAGTCCGGACATCTTGGGAAGCTGCACATCCATCAGGATCAGATCGGGCAACTCCTGCTGCGCGAGTGCGACACCGGTCTCGCCGTCGGCCGCCTCGATCAGGCGGCAGGCCGAGCGTTTGAGCAACTGCCGAACGATCTTCCGGTTGTACTCGTTGTCCTCGACATAGAGGATCTTGCGCTCGGTCATGAACCGGCCTCTCTTTCGCCCGCGCGCAACGGCACGGAAAACATGAAGGTGGAGCCCTTCCCCAATTCGCTTTCGACCCAGATACGGCCGCCCAGCCTTTCGACGAACTTCTTCGAGATGCTGAGGCCGAGCCCCGTTCCGCCGAACTCCCGCGTGATGGTCGTATCGACCTGGCGGAACTCGGTGAAGATGTTGTCGAGTTCATCCTGGGCGATGCCGATGCCGGTGTCGGAGACGCGGTAGATGAGCTCATCACCCACGAGCTCGACGGCGATATCGACCTGCCCCTGTCGCGTGAATTTCAATGCATTGCCAGCCAGATTGGTCAAGCACTGGGCGAGCCGCCCGCTGTCGCCGTAGGCCACCGGCAGATCCTCCGGCGCGTGCGCCGTGAACGCCAGCCCTTTCTCCGCCGCGATCGAGCGCAGGGACGTTCGCACGGTGTTGACCACATCGCTGACGGCGTACTCGTTGAGCGCCAGTTCCATGCGGCCGGCCTCGATCTTGGACAGGTCGAGCACGTCGTTGATCAGCCGCAGTAGGTTTCGGCCATTGACCTGGATGTCGGTGAGCGGCTCCTTCAGTTCGGCCGGGACCTCGCCGTAGATGCCGTCGATCATCATTTCGCTGAATCCGAGAATCGCGTTCATCGGGGTGCGCAGTTCGTGGCTCATGTTGGCCAGGAACTCGGACTTGGCCCTGCTCGCGCGCGACAGCTGCTCATTGAGATCCACGAGCTTCGCGGCCGCCTGCCGCTGTGATTCGTCGAGACGATGCAGTTGCTGGCTCATG
>NZ_JBFUIU010000323.1:0-9732 GCF_056401695.1 Variovorax sp. P4_D9 | reverse complement strand
GCCGTTGGCTTCGAGCTTTGCGCGGACGCCGGGGTCGGCCAGCGCCTTCTGCAGCGCGTCAGAGACGCGTTGCACGATGGATCCCGGCGTGCCGGCCGGCAGGGAAAGGCCTCCGTAGGACACCAGCGTGACGTTTGGTATGCCCGCTTCGGCCAGCGTGGGTACTTCGGGCAGCCGCGGATTGCGCGTAGGCGCCGTCACCGCCAGCGCCCGCAGCTTCCCGCCGGTAATGTGGGGCAGCGACACCGAACTGATCGTGAGCGCGAAGTCCACCTGCTTGCCCAGCACGGCATTCGCCGACTCCGACGCGCCCTTATAGGGAACGTGAAGTGCCTGCGTGCCGGTCGTCTTGAGGATGAGTTCGGCGCCCATGTGCGCCGGGGTGCCCACGCCGCCGGAAGCATAGGACAACTTGCCAGGCTGCTGACGCATGCGTTCGACAAGGTCCCTCGCGCTGCTGATGCCGGAGTCTGCTGATACGACCAGCACGACGTCCGAGCGCGTGATGCCGCCCACGTGGATGAAGTCCTTCATCACGTCGTAGCCGGGCTTCCGGTACATGCGCATGTTGGTGGCCATGGGCGTGGCGGAGTAGACCCAGGTGTACCCATCGGCTGGCGCGCGGGCCGCGATCTGCGCGCCCAGGTTGCCGGCCGCGCCGCCCTTGTTTTCCACCACCACGGGCTGCTTGAGGATCTGCGACATCACCTCGGCAGTGATGCGCACAGTCGTGTCAGGGGCGGTGCCGGCGAGGTAGGGAACGATCCATTTGATCGGCCGCGCGGGGTACTCCTGCGCCAGCGCCGCGCCGTGCAGTGCGAGGCCGGCGGCGGCCAGCAACAGGCTGCGTCGGGTGATTGTCTGCATGCTTGTCTCCTGACCTGTGGTTTAGCGCACCGCGTGGCCGAGCAGCTCGCGCGCGATGGTGTTGCGCTGGATTTCGCTGGTGCCGGTCAGCACGCGGTACATGCGCAGCAGCCGGAAGAGGAATTCGACGCGGCTGCCCTGCACGATGCCTTCGCCGCCATGCACCTGCACGGCACGATCGGCGATGCGGAAGGCGGTCTCCGAGCAGAACAGCTTCGCCATCGACGCATCGGCGCGCGCCTCGCCGCCGGCGTCCAGGCTGCGCGCCACGCTGAGCATCAGTGCGCGCGCTGCGGCAAGTTCGGTGGCCATATCGGCGAGCAAGTGCTGCACCGCCTGGAAGGCGCCGATGGGCTGGCCGAACTGGCGCCGCGTCGCGGCATGCGCCAGGGAATCCTCCAGTGCCAGCCGAGCCAGGCCGAGCATCGCAGGGCAGTGCAGAAGCCGGTTCACGGTGATCCGTCCAAGGGCCAGCGCCAGTCCGCGGCCACGGTCGCCGATCTGGTTGGTGGCTGGAATGCGGCAGTCGGTCAGGACGATGTTGCCTGTATGGGATTGGCCCGCCATGGTCTTGTAGCCTGCTTCGACGCGAAAGCCTTCGCGATCGCGTTCGACGAAGAAGGCCGTTGTCTCGCGCACCGCCGGGTCCTCGCTGGTCGAGCAGATGATCACTGCGAAGTCGCAGAAGGGGGAGCCCGAGATGAAGCGTTTGGTTCCGTTTAGCACGAAGCTGTCGCCGTCGCGCACGGCGCGCGTTTGCAATGCGCCGGCATCCGAGCCCGCCTCGGGCTCGGTGATCGCGAAGCAGATCGCCTTTTCTGCGCGTGCTACGGGCAGGATGAAACGTTCCATCTGATCCTGCGTCGCCTGCTTGGCCAGCGCGCCCACGCGCGGCGGCCCCGTCAGCTCGCCAAGGACGTGCGGCGCGAAAGGGGAACCGCTGGCGTAGATGAACTCCTTGATCAGCGCGTGATCGACGACGTTGAAGCCGGCGCCGCCCAGCGTCTTGGGCAGCGTCATGCCGTAGAAGCCGAGGTCGCGCGAGCGCTTCCACACCAGCTCCAGCAGCGCGCGCGGCGCGCCGTTCTCGGAAGTGATGTGGTGCTCGGTGGCGAGTGGTTGGAGTTCGTCGCGAAGAAAGGTGTCGAGGCGGGCGATGAAATCGTGTGCGGCGTCGGAGCCCTCGAAAGGAGGCAGCGGCATGCGCAGGGGCGGGTTGATGGTATTCATGACGGTTTCCTCAGTTCACGCGCCGCTCGCGGCCGCGCCAGTAGTGCTCGCGCACGTCCTTGCGCGAGAGCTTGCCGTTGCCGTTCTTCGGCAACTGCGGCACGAAGTCGACCGAACGCGGCCGCTTGAAGTCCGCCAGCCGGCCGCGGCAGAAGTCCATGATCTCGCCGTCATCGGCGCGGGCACCATCTCGCAGAACGACAACCGCCTTGACCGTCTCGCCCCAGTGGTCGTCGGGCACGCCGACCACGCACACCTCGTAGATCGCGGGGTGCTGGGCCAGCACCGACTCGATCTCACTCGGATAAACGTTAAAGCCGCCGGAGACCAGCATCTCTTTTTTTCGGTCGACGATGTAGATGTACCCTTCCTCGTCCATGCGCGCCAAGTCGCCGGTGTGCAGCCATCCGTTGGAATCCAGCGCCTGCGCTGTCTGCTCGGGCTCGCGCCAATAGCCGGCGAACACGTCGGGGCCGCGCACACAGATCTCGCCGATGGCGTCGCCGCTGACGGGCAGGCCTGCGTCGTCCAGGATCTGCACATCCGACTCGCAGAAGGGACGCCCGCAGGCGGACAGCAGCGCGTCCTTGCCGCCCTCGATGGCCGCCGCGTGGTCGGCGATGCCAAGGCCCACGACGCCGCCTGTGGTCTCGCCCGCGCCGTAGCCTTGCGCCAGCACCGGGCCGAATGCCGCCCAGGCTTCCCGAATGCGTGACGGCGACATCGGTGCAGCGCCGTAGCTCAGGAGGCGCAAGCTGGAGAGGTCGCGCGTGCGAATGCTCGGCTCGGCCAGCAGCGCATAGATCATTGCCGGCACCAGGAAGGCCATGGTGACACGGTGCTTCTCGATGGCTTCGAGGTACTCGGCGGGACGGAAGCCTTCCATCAGCAGGATGGTCGCGCCCTGGAACAGCATGGGCTGGATGAACATGCCGCTCGCGTGCGTGATCGGGCCGGATAGCATGAGCACGTCGCCCGGGGCGGCGTGCATGCGCCCCATGGCGTTCTTGCGCAGTGACACGTAGCGGTTGCCCACCGTCTGCATCGCGGCCTTGAGCTTGCCCGTCGAACCGGAGGTGTAGTGCAGGACGGCCAGTTCCTCCGGCCGCATCTCCTCGTGCAGGTGCGTGTCGGGAGCGCGGGCCAGAAGTTCTTCGTACGAGAGCCAGCCGCTTTTCTCATTCGCGTGCCCCGCATCGAAGGCAATTCGGTGCGTCAAGGACGGCACGTTCGCCGAAGCCTCTYCGACCATACTCCGGTGCTCAGGTCCGGCAAGGCAGGCAACGGGCTCGGCGTTGGCGAGTGCGTCCGCCAGTTCCTGGGGGGCGAGCCGCGAGTTGAGTGCCACCTTCACGAGGCCGGCCTTGTAGAGCGCGCACTCCAGCTCCACGATTTCCGGCCGATTGGGCGACACCACCGCCACGCGGTCGCCGCGCTGCAGGCCCAGCGCCCTGAGGGCGTGGGCGAGCCTGTTGGAGCGCAGCTCCAGGTCACGGTAGCTGAGAGCGCCGTCGCGGAATAGCACGGCGGGCCGGTCCGCCCACTGGCGGGCGCCGCGCGCGAGGTACATGCCGAGGTTCATGATCGAGGCTCCGCTGTGGAAGGGCGATGGTTCATCCGTTGTCTCCTGAAGTGATGCGGAAGTCTAGGAAGCGAGGGCCCTCTTGCGGATAATCCAGTCGTGCTTTCTGATAACGCCCGGTTATCGGAGCGGTCACGCCCAAGTGCGGCGGGAATCTACACGGAGGCGCCATGGCCCTGCGGCTGGACGACATTGACTATTTCCTGGCGGTGGCCGAGCACGGGCAGGTGCGCCGCGCTGCCGCGGCCCTGGGCTTGTCGCAACCCGCTCTGACAAAGGGTCTGCAGCGRCTGGAGAAGGAGCTGGGCTTTCCGCTGTTCGAGCGAGGCGCGCGCGGCATGACGCTCACGTCGGTAGCCGAACAGTTCCGCCAGCGCACGCAGACCCTGCGCGCCAGCTTGGGCGACGCCATCAAGGAAGCCGCGGACCTGCACCTGGGCGCGATGGGCACGTTGCGCGTGGGCGTGTCTCCGCTCTACGCGGATCGCCTGTTTGTGCCGGCCTTCCTACAGTTGCATCAGCAGCGCCCGGCCGCGCGGCTGCGCTTGATGATCAATCTGAACGACACGCTGCTCGCCGCGCTGCGCCTGGGCGACCTGGACCTGAGCATCAACGCGATCCCGCGTGCGTTGCCCGACGACCTACAGGCGCTCCCGCTGATGAAGGACGACCTCTGCATGGTCGTGCGCGAAGGCCATCCTCTGCTGTCGCGCCGTCGCGTGCGGTTGCAGGATCTGGTGGATGCGCAGTGGATGCTGCCGGGACCCGACGTCGCTGCCCGCCGCGGGGTAGAGGCAAGGTTGGCGGAGGCCGGCCTTCCACCCCCCCGAGTCGCTGTCGAGGTGAGCAACACGGCGTCCCCGCTGAGCCGGCTGCTCGCGCACAGCGACCTGGTGGCGCTCATGAGCGAAGCCAGCTTGGCAGGGCCGGGTGGCGAGGGCTTCGCGCCGCTRCCCTTCGCGGAGGCGCGCTTCACGAGGGCCATCGGCGTGGTCATGCGCAAGAATCACGTGCTCTCGCCGCTTGCGATGCGCTTTCTTGAAGTCCTGCGAGAGGGCGCCGAGTAGCGGTCGTCAGTCTCCGAGCGGTCCCTGTGCTTCGCCACGCCATCGGGCATCAGGAACATGGGTTCTGTCGCGATGGTCGGTCGGCCACAATGCAGCAATGGTACCGCTGCACGTCCAACTTGCGAACTCGACCCTGCGAGGGGCCATCAGGCGTTTGCATTTCCCGCTGGAGATCATGCTCGTGTGCGTTCGCTGGTACGCGGCCTACCCAGTGAGCCTGCGCAATCTGGAAGAGATGATGGCCGAGCGCGGTGTGCTGGTCGACCACGCCACTGTCCACCGCTGGTCGCTAAAGATTCTGCCGGTGCTGGCCAAGGTGTTTCGTCGGCGCAAGCACCCGGTGGGGCGCCGTCGCCCGGCCTCAGGTGGCCGGAATACGCCAACTCTGAAGTGGCCTGATTACGCCGATCGCTGACACCTGACGCCCAGCCAGCCGTCAGCCCCTCTGGCAACCGCACCCACCGCTCCGGCAAACTAGAATCGGCCAACGCAATCTCAGGCGCCACAAGCTCGGCGCCTCCGCGAAAAGAGGACGCTGTAGTAACCCTTACAGAGCTTAGGGAGTGCCTCAAAAGGGCGGATCAAGAATGTCGCCGAAATAGATCAATGGCGACTTTCATACAATGCGATTCACCGACTGGGTCAAGTCCAGAGTTCGTCTCGCATGGCCATCGAGACGCGGAGGCCGGCCAAGCGCGAACTCCGCGAGCAACTCGCCGGTCAAGCAAGTCTCCTGGTGCAGGCCCAGTCGCAAGGCTCGGCGCTTCAGCAGCGACCGGACGATCTTCAGCGGCAGCTCAGTGAAGAAAAGCAATCGCATGAGGGCACACGGATCCTGGTCGCTACCGCGCTCGTGGACACGCGCAAGCCTGGCGGGGCGCCGCAAAGCGGTCAAGACAATCAAGCAATCGGCCGGCGATTCGGCTGACCTTTGCGTCGGCACGGGATGCCAGGACAACGAAGGGATCGATTGCCTGACCCAAGGCTCGCCCTGACGCCTCCTCGCGCACTCCCGACGTTGCCCTTGGCGTGTCAAGGGCCCTGCAGATCGTGGCCTTCATTGATCGCCAGGCCCTTGCCACTGGCATAGCGAGAGATCCACTTCAATGCGACCGTCTCTGCGATGCGCTCGGCTGCGTCCTCTGCAGCGCAGAGCTCCTCGGCCAGGCTCATGACGCGCTGGCGGGCAAAGCAACGGACGGTGCCCCCGGTGTCGCAGCCCAAGGCAGCAAGCAGATCCTTGGCTCGGGCCAGTTCAGCACGAATGACATTGATGGGGCGAGGATCGTCTTCCATGTCGTTCTCCTTGTCTGGCACTGAGTTGCGGCAATCTCGGATTCGGTTCTGTGCCTACCGCGAAGATGGTCATGTTCTTCCGCGCTTGGGCCGCTCCGCCGATCGCGGTGCTGCGCTCGACTTTCCAAGCGCAGCCAGGCGAAGCTCAAGCAGGGGCAATCGCCTTTTTCGCGCAGCGCGGCAAGACGATGGTTTCTTCGAAGTCGATGTCAGTCATGAGGGTCGTGCCGGCGGGGTCAAAAGTAGTCCCGCACAAGGCGGGCCTAAAAGGGGTTGGTCCTTGATGCCTACCCAGGGAGAATCCGTGCTCTCAGATCCAACCGCCAAGGCAGTCCTCGACAAGGCAATCGCCAGGCACGAGGGGAGGGAACCTGAATCCATCGCTCTCAATCGGGCTGCGGTGCACCGAACGTTCTTAGGCGAACTGCGCAACAAGGGTGTGGGGCCGACGCAGTATCCCCTTTGCACTGTCACTTGTGCCTATGAGGCCATGCGCAACTACGTCCTGGACGGAATCCGAGACCGAGGCACCGGCGCTGCGCGCAACGGGCTTTTTGGACAGGAGGCGAATGATGGTCTGGACGGCGGCAGCGGCAAGACCGGTTGGCTGCAGCCGCTCTTGCCCTGCGACATCGCTTGCTACGACGAGCAACAACTCCCGGCCATCGGCACGGTCACGTTCGAGCACGAGGGTCGCCGGTTTGTCCTGCCCATGGAGCGAATGTCGCTGTGCTTGCTGGTCTCCCAGCATCCGAAATGCATCCTTGCGTATCACCTCTCCCACCGTTCACGCGTGTCATCGGCGGATTTCCTCGAGACCTTCAACAACCTGCTGACGCCCTGGAGCCCGAGGGAGTTCAAGGCGCTGCCAAAGCTCGTCTACAAGGACGGTGCAGGTCTGCCCAACGGCCTGGTCCCGGGCTTTCTCGAGGGATTGCGCATTGGCCTGATCAGACTGGACAACGCCGCGAGGGAATCAATCCCCAGGCACGTCTGCCTTACCTTGCTACCTATCTTGGCCACAAGGACATCAACTCGACGCTGGTCTATCTGACCGTGACGCAGGAGTTACTGCAGCAGGCAAGCGAGCGTTTTCGGGCCTTCGCCACGCACAGCCTGCACGCCTCGCAGGGAGGCTCCCAATGAAGCCGAACAACCCCTTTCCCAGGCTGCTACATGCGTTCTTCTACGAGCGGCTTGTGCAGCAATGCAACGTCTCGGCTCACACGGTACGTTCGTATCGTGATACATGGCGCCTGTTCCTTCGCTTTGTCGCGGCGCGTCACAAGCGCTCCGTTGCGAGCATCACCCTAGCTGAGCTCACGRCCACCGAAGTGGCCGCCTTCTTGCTGCACAGTGAGGTCGAGCGTGGCGTATCGATCGGCACGCGCAACTGTCGACTCGCGGCGCTGCGCAGCTTCTTTCACTTCGTCGCCGAGCGCGAACCGGCGGCAATTGCCCAGTGCGCCGACGTCCTTCACATCCCGACCAAGAAGACCACCAAGCCCCGCGCCGTGCTACCTCGAGTCGAGCGAGATTGAGGCCATCCTCGCCCAGCCCGATCGCAAGTGTCTCGAGGGCCAGCGTGACCACGCGTTGCTGTCCTTCCTCTACAACACCGGCGCGCGCATCCAAGAGGCGCTCGACGTTTGTCCGGCAGCGATCCGATTCGACACGCCCTCGTGCGTGCACCTGTTGGGCAAGGGTCGCAAGGAGCGGATCTGCCCACTGTGGCCAGAGACCGTCGCGCTGCTCAAAGCGCTACTCAAACGACAACCTCGCGCCGACGATGAGCCGCTGTTTGTGAACCGCTACGGCGCGCCGCTCGGCGCTTCGGGGGTACGCTTCAAGCTTGCACAGTATGTCGAGGCGGCCGCACGGACCGTGCCGACGCTGTCATCGAAGAAGGTAACGCCGCATCGATTCAGACACGCAACTGCAGTCCACTTGGTCGCTTCAGGAGTCGACGTGACGGTGATTCGTGACTGGCTCGGGCATGCCCACCTCGACACCACCAATCACTACGCCCAAGCCAACTTGCAGACCAAGCGGGATGCGCTCGAGAAGCTCGATCCATCGTCCAAAATCAAGAAGCCGCCGCGCTGGAGGCGCGATTCGAGCGTGCTCACCTGGCTCGACTCGCTCTGATGGTTCACAAAATAATCTGAAGGAACTGCCCGCACGGACGCAATCCGTGCGAGGGCAGGCAGCGTCTTCCTTCACATTATTTGTTCCTGCCGATTAGGGCTTGGCGTCGTCGCAGACAATCTGATCAATATCGGCCTCGCTCTCGCAGCTTCAGCCAAACGCTGAGACCATCCCCTTCTTCCTCCACCGCGCACTGAAACCAAGGCCGCCGATCTCGGCGGCCTTGGCCTTTGTTGCCTCGCCACGCAGAAACTCAAAAACGGCATTCTTGCGCCGGAAAGTAGCTAGAGGTGTGAGAGCAGACAGCGGAACGTAACGTAATTTCCGTAGCCGCCTTCGGAGCGGCGGAATGGGCCAGGGCGGATGCAGCGCCTCGTTCAAGGACGCCTCATTAGTGTGCTCCTGACCGTCTTCAGCCTTGTCGCAGCGCGGCAGATGCCAAGCCGAGCGACGGGCTCGATGAACCACGGGCCCGCGATGAAGTCAGGCCCCTGGGAAAAAACGCTGGACGGCGACGTAGTTGCCCTCGTCTTCGGCCGTCCGACCGTCTAGATGGCTATCCTGTCCGGAAGCAGTCTGTCGTATTCCTTCTTGACCACCTCATAGCACTCGCAGGAGCGTCGCTCCAGCCCTTGCCGGTCCAGCACCGAGATGTGACCCCGCGCATAACTGATCAGGCCAGCCCTCTGCAGCTTGAGTGCCCCTTCGGTCACGCCTTCGCGGCGCACCCCGAGCATGTTGGCRATCAGCTCCTGCGTCATCACGAGCTCACTGCCCTGCAGCCGGTCCAGACTCAGCAGCAGCCAGCGGCACAGTTGCTGATCCAGCGAGTGGTGCCGGTTGCAGACCGCCGTTTGCGCCATCTGCGTGATCAGAGCCTGGGTGTAGCGCAGCAGAAGGTGAAGCACAGGGGCCCTGTTGAACTCCTCCTTGATCACCTGTGCCTTGAGCCGGAAGCCATGGCCTGCGCTTTGCACGACCGCACGGCTGGGGGTGGACTCTCCCCCCATGAACAGCGAGATGCCMACSAYSCCCTCGTTGCCRACCACGGCGATCTCSGCCGAAGCGCCGTTCTCCATGACGTACAGCAAGGAGACGATGGCGGTGGTCGGAAAGTAGACRTGGCTCAACGTGGTRCCCGACTCATACAGCACCTGGCCCAGCGGCATYTCGACCGCTTCCAGTTGCGGTAGCCAACGCTGCCATTCGGCATCGGGCAGTGCGCCAAGCAGGCGATTCTTTCTCGGTTCGGGGCGAATGGCCATCGCTTCCTCCGGAATATGAGCTTCGGGGATGACCTTGGGCGTGCTCACGCGCACGCCCCCTTTTAGTATATGCACCTGAATCCGTGAGCCCAAGAGTGAAAGGGGCTCACCCTGCGGGTGCGATCGATTTGAGGTGGTTTGGTAAACGCGAGACAGGTGTGGGGCGTTTATGGGCCTGTTGCAAACGCAGTATCCGATTCCTTCCAATGCGCCCCTTCATCGTCAAGCAACTCGACTACGACCTCACCCCGGTAGCCGGTCTGGCGCTGGTAGGACA
>NZ_JBFUIU010000322.1:0-13933 GCF_056401695.1 Variovorax sp. P4_D9 | reverse complement strand
GGGCAAGCTCCTGTACGAGCTGGATCTGTGGATGTCCTTCGACAACCTGAAGGAATCGACAACTTCTGTGACTGAGGACCTCGTGCGCAACTCCGGCATCCTCGCGTCCAGTCGCCTGCGCGCCGACTACGAGCAGGAGCTCAAGGACATCGTCATGTCGTACCTGGAAGGGCGTGTTCCGGCGAAGGACTACAAGGCCGCATCGGAACTGAGCCTAGAGCAGCTGCTGGTGCAGTTTCCGTCGGCCGTATGGCGCTTCATGCGCGAGCGCCCCTATGTCAAGGCGTTCGTCCATGCGGCAGTGGTGCGGGTCGCAGAGAAGAACGCCAAGCGCGACGCAGTGGCAGCGCGGCTGAACGTCATCACGTTCCGCCCCGACCCCAAGAAGATCCTCGAAGCCGCGGTGCGGCAGGACAAAGAGATCAAGATTACGCTTTGACATTCACCCCACCCTGAAAGACGGGGATTCCTGCTGAGGCGGACTGAGCGTTACGCACAGGCCACTCCTTCGGAGGGTTCCTGCTTCGCAGGGGCTGCGCGCTTCGTCCTTGCGGACGCCGTGCGTCTAACCACCCCTCCACAGGCAATGGGCTTCGATGAAGAAGCCCAGTCCGCGTGCCCCGCGGCCAGAATGTTCTTTGCGGCATGGATGTCCGCATGCTCTGTCTGACGGCAGGCCACGCAGGCGAAGACGCTTTGCGTCTTCCTGTCTCGGCCGACTCGTGGCCGCATACGCGGCACGTGCGGCTGGTATAGACCGGATTCACGGCCACTGCCTGGCCTCCAACGGCGGCAAGCTTGTACTCGAGCTGGCGCCTGAACTCGCCCCACGCAGCATCCAGAATGCCGTGATTGAGGCCTGCCTTTTGGCGGACCTTCTTACCCGGCTTTTTCCGCGCTGCCACGCGCCGAAGCGGTCATTGCCGCGATGCGCAGGTCCTCGAGGGCGATGACGGGGTGTCCGGCCGCCAAGCCGGTCGTCAGCTTGTGCAACCAATCGCTGCGCTGCTGCGCTATGCGCCTGTGCAGCGCACGCAGCTTCTCAACCGCCTTCTTGCGATTGCACGAGCCCTTGACCTTGCGGGCGACGCTGCGCTGATAGCGCCGCCAGCGCCGCTGGTGCGCGGCCAACGCAGAGGGCGGCGCGATGATTCGCCCATCCGAGAGGCCCGCGAAGTTCGCTATTCCCACGTCGATGCCCAGCGTCGGCGCGAGGCCGGCCGCTGGAAGTACGCCAGCGGGCTGCGTCTGGACCGCAACATACCAGCGGTCCCCCTCGTGGGTCACGCTGGCGTTGCGCATCTCGCCCTCTACATGAACGAGAACAGAAAATATCAATTTTCCTCCACGCGCTGAAAGCGCCGTTTAGGCATCAATTGCGTTTGTGTCGCACTTATTTCGTGGAAAATTGGAGTCCTTCGAACGCATCGGACTGACAAACTCCTCTATTCCATGATCGCATCGATGACTTCTTCGAACCCATCGTTTCCAGTGATGCTGGATTTCGCGATGATGAGCGCCGAGGAAGCGCAGGGACAGACCTTGGTCCTGGCTGCGAGGGCCAAGGAGGAGCGACGGCTGGGAGCCCCTCCGGTGCGC
This sequence comes from Variovorax sp. P4_D9, assembly GCF_056401695.1. Classification (NCBI taxonomy): domain Bacteria; kingdom Pseudomonadati; phylum Pseudomonadota; class Betaproteobacteria; order Burkholderiales; family Comamonadaceae; genus Variovorax; species Variovorax sp. P4_D9. The sequence goes on along the minus strand of NZ_JBFUIU010000322.1, from coordinate 12,334 downwards.
TGTGTCTCGCTTCTGGACAGCGACCTCGAGCGGCTTCGCGACTGCCTCCTTGCACACGTCGAGAACCTGGGCCATATTGAGCTCTCGTCGCCGTCAATGATTGATGTCTATTTGAATACCGCGGCGCGTGCACTGATCGAAGAAGCCCAGACCGCCGGCGTATGCAGCACGCCGGGCGCGCACTGGTTCGTGCGCCTAGGTGACGTGGGTATGGTTCTGTTCGCCGATGAGCCGCGTCTCATGGCCGTGGGAGCGGATTTCCTGGTAGCTCTCGCGCATGAGAAGGCAATCCGCACGGCGCAGCAGGCCGGCCGACCGTACAACAGCCAGGCCCTTGCAGCGTACGACGCCCGCGCCACTGCGAATCGGGGCGAGYGCATCGCCTGATCGCAACGACGCGTTCGCGGGAGCGAATCGGACTCAAGACCCGCCAGCTGCAACTGCGGTGAAACCCACTCGCACGCTAAAAGCGCGCGCCTCGCGAGGTTGCCCGGGCTTGCTGTTGTATTGCACCTCGCTCGGTGGTCAAATGCCTCGATGGCTGAGCAAATTTTCATCGGCGACGCCCCGACGACCGAGGCCGGCAAGGAAATCCGCTTCCCGAGCAGCAACGTATGGGTAGCCTTGCACGAGTGCATCACCTCCGACTTGTACCCCGACCTTCCCTTTTTTCCAACGATCGACGCGAGGGATGCAGAGATCTTGGCGACTGCCATTCACGGCGCGCTGGCTGACGGCTCCTGCGAACGGCACTTCAGCGACCAGGCGCTCCTGGAAGCCCTGGGGACGCCGAAGGAAGAGCAGTTCGCCGCGGACAAGTACCTAGGCTGGATGAAGCGTTTTGCGGCGTTCCTTCAAGGCTGCGGCGGCTGCCGGCCGGGGTAAAGGCACGACGCGCTTCGTTGGTCCCTGCCGGGCGAGCGACTTGTACCGCCGGTTTGGGCCCATACCGGCTGTAAATTTCTCCAAAGCAGCCTTTCAGAATGCAGTTTTCAGAGCCTGGCAATGCCGCGATTTTTCTCGTAACGGTAGAGGTCCAAGCCCGTCGTGCCGCCCGCTACACCCCGGACATTGATGAGTCCCCATCAGGACTAAGCGCTTCCACCGCGGGACTCAGGATTTCCGGTTATCCTCCCGGCTCCGTTTCGGTGTCGAAGGCCAAGGCAAAGTAGTTGCCGACCACAGTGCTGAAACTCCCGATGGTTGCGGCGAAAGCAACTGAGGCACCGCCGTCAAGCGGCGCCCAGCCTGCGTAGCTGAAACCGAGTTCGCGGACTACCTCGCGGTCGATGTCGCGCTTGTTGGTTTTCAAGAGAGGCACAATTCCGTCGCGGTCCGCCGGCAATTTTTCCGGCACCGCATTCCGCGACTTGGATTTCTTGAGCCAGCGAGTCGGAGCACTGGAATGCTTGGACAGCATGCCGAGCCCGTCGCCTCTGCGCCGGTACTGCGGTTGAAATCAACTGAACTTGCACTGCGATCTTCGATCCTCTATGCACGATCGAAAATAGACGCTTGATCCGCCACAATATCCGTTCTGCCCCTGAACACCCATGCAACCCAAGACTTTCTCCATCCTTCCGGTCGTCTTCGCAATCGCCGCGGGCGCCCTGGTTCCCAACTCGGTGTCCTTCGCAGCCTCCCACGCCGCCAAGCGTGCAACCCATACGAAGCCCACAGCCGACGCGCCTGCCTCGGCGCCAGTAGCTGGACAGACCGCGGTTGCCGGCGGGCCGCCAGCGCTCCCCGCCAAGTCATGGCTGTTGATGGACTTCGACTCTGGCGAGGTGCTCGCCTCGGCCAACCCCGACGAACCGCTGCCGCCAGCGTCACTGACCAAGATGATGACCAGCTTCCTGGTTGAACAGGCACTTCGCTCGGGCAAGCTCAAGAAAGACGATCTTGTTGCGGTCAGTCAGAACGCTTGGTGCCGTGGCTCGAGCACTGAGTCATGCATGTACTTGCCGCTAAACAGCCAAGCCACGGTGATCGACATCCTGCGCGGCATCATCATCCAGTCGGGAAACGACGCGTCCAAGGCGATCGCCGAGCACCTGGCCGGCTCCGAAGAGGGCTTCGCCAAGCTCATGAATGCCGAAGCCCAGCGCCTCGGGATGACGCACACGCATTTTGTGAACGCTACGGGCCTGCCCGACCCGGAGCACAAGGCATCTGCGCGGGACCTCGCGATTCTGGCGCGTGCGATCATCCGCGACAGTGCCGACTACTACCCGATCTACGCCGAGCGCGAGTTCAAGTACAACGGCATCAAGCAGGGAAATCGCAATGCCCTGCTCTACACCGACCCAACGGTTGACGGGCTGAAGACCGGCCACACCCAGGAGGCGGGGTACTGCCTCGTCACTTCGTCCAATCGCAACGGGATGCGCCTCATCACGGTGATCCTCAACACCAACAGCGCAAAGGCGCGCGCCGACGAGACGCGCACGCTGCTCGGGTGGGGCTTCAGCAACTTCGAGAAGGCCACCCCCATTCAGCCGAACACGGTGGTCACGAATGCCAAGGTCAGCTTTGGCAAGGCCGACATTGTCGCCGCGGGTCTGGGATCGCCATGGACCTTGACCGTCCCGCGCGGTCAGAAAGTACAGACCTCGGTGCAGCTCAAGCCGGACCTCCAGGCGCCGGTGACCAAGGGTGCCGTGATCGGCAAGGTGGTCGCGGAGTCGAACGGCAAGCCGGTGGGAGAAGCGCCGCTGATCGCGCAGGCCGATGTGGAACGCGCGGGGTTCATGCTGCGCACGTGGCAGCACGTGGCCAAGTTGTTTGGCAAATGAACGACGGCATCGCGTGATGTGCCGTGATCTCGCGTGCCGCCGGCCGGACTGTGCCATAGCATCGGAGGATTGACGTGCCCATTGCCGACATGCCAGCTCTCCAAAGGAGCCTTTCCGCTACCCACGGTCCATCGCCCAGCTCGAAGCTAGCAGTTCTATTGAGAGAGAGTTTCGAGGGCCTTCTGGTCCTACAAAAAACTTGAATAGTGGGTGCGACTGCTCGTTCGATGAGCACCGCAGTGAAAGCCAAGCAGAATGCGGCTCCGGCGAGATGCTCACTTGGTTATCCACAGAGTCATGCACCGGCCAAGGGGAAAACGGGGCCTTGACTTTCGCGTTTTGGTGCAGTGCACAATGCCCTTTGCTCATTGGTAGCGGCACGATTTGCGTGCGATGAGCAACGCACTGCAGCACGCCATGTTGGTGCGTCGCCTGCTATCTTTTCCACAGCGAGATGCGAGCGGTAACTCACTTGCCAGGGCCGTCTGGACGAGAAACATGCGTAGGTGGAGGGGGCGGCCGCATGTTGACCTGGCTAAGCGCCCTTGACGAGGTACGCGTTGTTGGTCTGGTTGAACGAACTGAGCGCGCCAAGGAACTCGGCGGCCTGCTTGCGCAGAGGCACCCACGCCTCGTTGCCCATCGCGTTGAGGTTTGCCGTTCTGCCTTGCGCCGCCATCACCGCATCTGGCGGCACCGCATCGAGTTCGGCGACCAGAGTCACACGATGGAATTGCGTTGATGCGGCGTCAGACGGCCCCAGCCGGCAAGGCAGCGGCCGGCGGCGACATCGTCCTTGATTTCCCAGCCGACGTTGTAGTCGCCCATTGAAACGAGGGCCTCGATGAAGTAGGAGTAGGCATTGCGAAGCTCCTCGTCGAGCGCAGCGAACTGGCTGGTTCATTGGGCATGCGCGAAATGATGTGAAGTGGCGGCGCTACTGGCCAGGCGAGTCTCCCGACCTGTCCGTCGCAACGCACGGCCTACCGGAAGGTCCGTTCCTGGCCGGGTCCAGCCTTTCGAACATGAGGTTACGCGCACTCGCGGAGAATGGCGTCCACCATCCGCCCCATCGCGGCCATCACCTGGACGAGGTCCTGACTACGCGTCGCATGCGAACGAGCGCAACTCCCGCTAACCGGGGCGCTCGCTGATTTGCTGGTGAGCGGCAACGTCATACTGGAGGATCAGGCGCGATCAGCCTGACGAGGCCTCATATCCGCAAGCGCCTTCAGGCCGTCCTCGTAGGCCGCCTCGTTGCTCGCATGCGTGACGATCCTGTAGGCCTCGCGCTCGAGCGCCACCAAGCTCTTCAAGGCCTCGGTCAGGCCCTTCATGGACTCCACTCGGCTCGGCAGGCTGATCGCCTTGCTATACGCGTCGTGGAGCTTGTCGATGCCTTTCTCTTCGGGCGCTGCCATGTACTCGTCGAGCTTTCGGAACACTTCGGCGCCGCTCGTCGCGGCCTCGAGTTCGCCAATCAGGTTCAATGGGCCGGGTTGACCCTCTTGCAGGTGGCGGGCCTAAAGCTCATCGTGTCCGCCCGCTGCCGCAGGTTTTCCGCCGACGAGAAACCCAGACCCGAGGAGCGCTTGCCATGATCCGCAAACTGCACCACAACGCCTACCGCTGCCACGATTCCGAACAGACTCGCGCCTTCTATGAGAACTTCCTGGGCCTGCCCCTGGTCGGCTCCCTGGAGATCCGCGAGACCAAGACCGGCCGCGCGACCCAGGTGCTGCATACCTTCTATCGGCTCGATGACGGCTCACACCTGGCCTTCTTCGAGGCGCCCGACATGCCCTTCGACTTCAAGCCCCAGCATGACTTCGATCTGCACATTGCACTGGAGGTCGATGCGCCGGTGCTGGCCGACATGATGGCAAAGGGCAAGTCGCAGGGCATCGAGACGCGCGGTGTTTCGAACCACGGCTTCATCGACTCCATCTACTTCCGCGATCCCAACGGCTACGTGATCGAGTTGTGCGCCAAGCGTGCCGGCCACGATGCCTTGATGGACCCGGCGACCAATGGCGCGCGCGACGCGCTGCAGCGTTGGACGGCCGCCAAGGCGAAGGGGTGAGGCGCTCAGCCGATGCATGCCTGAGCCGCGGGCGCTATGCTTCCCGCTCGACCCCTGGAACCTGGAGCCTCCCATGATCGTCGAGCGCATCTGGACCGGCAACGCATACCGCAACTACAACTACCTGATCGCTTGCCCCGAGAGCGGCGAGGCGCTCGCCATCGATCCGCTGGACCACCAGAAGTGCCTGGCCGCCGCCAAGGCCAAGGGCTGGGAGATCACGCAGATCCTCAACACGCACGAGCACCACGATCACACCGGCGGCAATGCGGCAGTCGTCGCAGCGACCGGAGCCAAGGTGATCGCGCACTACAAGTCGGGCTCTCGCATCTCCGGCGTCGATCGAGGCGTCGAGGCTGGCGACGTGATCAAGGTCGGCAAGACCGTCGAGCTCGAATGCATGGACACGCCCGGCCACACGATGTGCCACATCTGCCTGCGCTCCCACACGGACAACCCGGCCCTGTTCTCCGGCGACACGCTGTTCAACGCGGGGGCGGGCAACTGCCACAACGGCGGCAATCCGGAAGACCTGTACACCACCTTCGTCGAGCAACTCGCGAAACTGCCCGCCGACACGCGCGTCTACCCGGGCCACGACTACATCGAGAACAACCTGCGCTTCACTCTCGCGCGCGAGCCCGATAACGCGGCCGCCAGGGCCTTGTTGCCCGACGTGGCGGGGCAAGACCCGGCGCGCGGCCGCGTCACGACGCTGCAAGAAGAGAAGCAGATCAACACCTTCTTGCGCCTGTCCAGCCCGAGCGTCATTGCGGCGCTTCGCGAGGTCTTTTCCGACCTGCCCGAGAACCCGGATCCGAAGACCGTGTTCCTCAAGCTTCGCGAGCTGCGCAACAAGTGGTGAGCCTGGCTGTCCCCGTCCTCTATTCGTTCCGCCGCCGCCCTAGTGCTCGTCCGCGCCAGTTGGCAGTAGCTTCAGCGCCAATGCGTAGGACCTTGCCGCTCAGCACGGTCTTAGAGGCTTAGAGGAGACTGTGAGCGGGATGCAATACATAGGGGCCCTACGTCGGAAATAGCCAGAGGACGAAGCTGTCAGTTGGTGTGTATCGCGAACGCCGGAGATTTGGGGGCCGGGCACCATAGTCACCTTCATACTGGGAGGCGGCGCGGGACGACCGGTCGTGGCCGCACGTGGGCAAAGTCAGTTGTGCACGCGCCGCGAAGGTCGGGTTTCGGGCGAATTGAGCGGGCCGGTGAACGACGGGTTCTGGCCGATTCTTGTCCTAGAGCCATGCCCTCGGACGGCGCTTATGTGTGCGAAAGGATGTTGACCAGCTTCCCGAACGGGTCGCGAACGAAGAACCGGCGGACGCCCCAGGGTTCGTCAGCTGGCCCGTATTCGATGGAGAAGCCGGCAGCCCTCATGCGTTCGAGCGCTGCGTCTACATCGTCCACTTCAATCGATAGGTCCGGCACGGGTGTTCCGGAGCCACCTTCCGCGGCGAAGCTCACCTGAATGGTCATCTCGGTCTGGGAGCCATAGGTCTGAATCCAGCCATGGTCCATCAAAAGCTCGAGGCCGAGGACGTCTTGATAGAAGGCGCGAGCCCGGCTGAGGTCGAGCGCCTCGAAATTGGCAACTACCCGTTTGACTTGCAAGCTTGGCTCCTTCGCGCTTGTGGACGGTGCTCCCGAACGACAGCTTGTGGCCGTAAGTCGACGCACCGGCAAAGTGGCCCCCGCTGGCTCAGCCGTACCGACAAAGCGCGAAGAGCGACCATCCCGGTCGAGTTGCCTTGCAAAATCGTTTGCATAAATGAACGAAAAACGATAATATGCGCAAACGTTCTTGAGTTTGTAGCCCTCGCATTGATCCTGGCGCCTCCCACACAACAAATTTCGCCTATTGAGCAGGAAAGAAGCGCAGAGCTTCTGCGCAATCTCCAGTCGCAGTCTCGATACCTGTTCCGCGAAGACGAGTTCGCCCGACAAACCGGCCGCGAACCGGGCAGCCCCGCGTCTCAGCTGGCGCTGCAGCGCCTCTCAAAGGCCGGGCGCATCGTACTGGCCCAGAAGAAACCCGCGCACTGGCTCATCATCCCTCCGGAGCAAGCGCACTATGGCGCCCCCCCAGTGGACTGGTGGCTGGACGACCTCATGCGCGACCTGGAACCGGCATACTACCTGGCCCTTCTGAGCGCCGCTCGCTTCTGGGGTTCGTCCCACTACGCCTATCAAACCACCCAAGTCATGGTCAGCCGGCCGCGGCGGCCACTTGCAGTGGGCAAGCTGCGCGTGGAATTCATCGTCAAAAAGACACTAGGCGACACCCCGGTCGCCTACGAGCGGACCAGGACGGCGCGTGTGCGCGTCAGCACTCGTGAAGCCACGGTGCTCGACCTCATTCGACACCAAAACACCGTGGGCGGCCTCGAGGCTGTCGTCCGGGTTACGCACGACCTGTTGCCGAAGATGACTTCGGCAGGTGTGCTTGACGCCGTGCGGGCCTTGAATCAAGTTCCGGCCGTCCAGCGCTTTGGGTTCGTGCTCGACCAGCTCGGGGGATTGCGCTTGGCTGGTACGGTCGCCAGATGGCTGCACCAGCAACGGCGCAACGTGCAGCCCCTGGTCACGCCCAGGGATGACGGAGCAACCATGCACATGGTCGATGGCAAATGGGCCATCGAGTACACGTCGAAGCAGGACAAAGTTCTGAGGGAGATACGGGGATGATTAGCGCGCGGGAACTTGCGCAGTGGCGGCCACTTGCTCCGTGGAGCAGCGACCTCATGATCGAACAGGACTTTCTTATCAGCCAGGCCGTGGCGGCCATCTTTGAGGACAAATTCTTGAAGGGCCAAGTCGCGATGCGCGGAGGCACAGTGCTTCACAAGGCGCACCTGGCACCGGCGAGCAGGTATTCGGAAGACATCGACTTGGTGCAGGTGGGCGACCGTCCGTCCGGCCACATCAAGAAGGCACTCACGCGCGTTCTTCAGCCGCTTCTTGGTAATCCGGTCGAGTCGGTGATGACGGACATCCAGTTGACTGTTCGCAACCTGGTGGCCAAGTCCAAAATCATCCGCAGCACGTACACCTACGACCCTACGAGTGACGACGCGGCGCTCGCCCACCTCAAAGTCGAGGTCAACACCAACGAGAACAAGAGCTTCTTCCCTCTCGTGACGGTCAAGGTCCAGGTGCCCGCGCCCGGCGAGGCGCGGCACGTTAACGTGGTGTCATACGACCTTGATGAGATGCTCGGCACAAAGCTGCGAGCTCTGCTCCAGCGCGAACACGGCCGAGACCTCTTCGACATCGTCTCCAAGGTGAACCCGGGCCGAGTCGGCGAAGCCTTCCGCTTCTATATGAGCCAGGAGGGCAGCACGTTCAGTGCGGCCAACATCGAAGCAGAGCTGGCGCGCCGGATGAAGTCGCGCAAGTTCTTGAGCGACATGGACGGCTACTTGGCATCTGGCAGGACATATTCGCCGCAGAGCGCGTATGAGCAGTTCTGCCACGTGTTCCTGCCGCACCTCTGACCCGCGCTGCCGGCGCGTTTTGCGATTCTGGCCGCTTCAGGGCGAATTCTGACGCGCTGATGAACTTCTGGTTCTGGCCGTATCCTGCCAATGCGCTACGCGGCTGATAGGCCCATACCGGCTGTCCACCACCGTCGAAGGGTTGTCCAACACCTGCCCTCAGGCCGTTGTCGTGCTCGGCGCCGCGCGTTGCAAGTGCAGGTGTCGAACAACCCTTAACGTATCCTGCCACATGCGGCACTTTACGGCGGACCCCAAGCTGCAGTTCGATTCCCTAGAAAGCGGTCCCTCCAATGACCGCTAGCTCGTTGCACTTTGCCGACTACCCCGGCGGCGTCCATGCGCCCGAGAGGACCTTTTCTTGCAGCCAGCACGTTCGGATGACGGTCGTTGACGAATGCCGGGCGGGGCCAGGACTGGCCGACAGGCGGTCGCAACTACACAGCTTTGGTCGAAGGCCCAAAACCTCGAGCCCTGTCGTATGCAATGTGGCCCGAGCCGTTCGTGCCTTCTACTTCGCAACGGGGGTCAGCGGTGGCAGCTTCCAAGTGCCGTTCATCGCTGCCTCGCTGGGCCCGTAGACACGACCGACGGCGCTGTACTTCCCTTGGGGGGTGGGCAGCCAGTTGGACTCTTTGTCAGGACCGGGCGAGGTGTGGCCGAGGTAGAGGGTCAAGCCTCCATCCGCATCGCGCTTCAAGCCCGGCGTTCTGTCGCCAATTGAATAGCGCTTCAAGGGATTCGCGTACAGAAAGCGGTCCGGCAGCGTGTAGAGCGTCATCGACCAAAAGAACTTCGCAGGCGGCAGCTCATCGGGCGCGAAGTGGACCGTGGAAAGGCTGCTGCCGTCGCCTACATGGCCGCCGTACCAGGCTTCGACCAGGGAGTTGCCGTAGAGCCCTTTCTCCGCGGCGACGGCGCGCGTCAAGTAGTCGTTCTTCAGGTCGGCACGCGACCCGAATATGCCGTTGGACGAAAGCGTTACCTTCGATTTCTCAGCCAACGCTGCCTTTGCGTCCTCAACGCCCTTGTCCATAGCAGCAAGTTTTGCGGGCGGTAGCTTCGCAGCGTCGAAGGGAATCCCCGGACCGATGCCTACGGTGGCGAAGCGCTTCATCAGCTCGGTCTCGCTGGCATCAGGCGGTTGCGTGAACTGCAGCAGGAAATTGAGGTACGAAATGAAGTCGTGCGAGCGGCCCTTCGTCACCTCATAGGGCGGCAATATAAGCGGTGGCGCGGTTGGGGGCGCAGGCGTTTTCATGAATGCGCTCAACGGCTGCAGTTTCATGCCTGCCTGCACTGCCTTCAACGCCTCGACATCGGAAGGACCGTTGAGCGCGGTGCGAGTCAGTGTCAGGATGATGTCCGTTTCAGACCGGAAGACCTTCTTGAACCCAGGCGGGAATTCACCCTTGAAGTTCGGGCCCACGAACAGGAAGTCGCCCGCCTCGTTCCCCGTGGCTCGGGAGCCAACGTAGGCAAAATTGAAGGTGAACAGGTCAATCCACTGCTGCACGTAGTACCGGTTTTCCGCGACCGCCGGAACGCTCACGACCCACGGCTCTGCACGTAGGTCCAGCCATGCCCAAGAGTACGGGGTGTCGTTGTTCGGCGTCACGATATCGTGGTTGTCGGAGGTGTAGGCCTCGGAGTAGTGGCGGAACTTGCCGAAACCACCCACATACTCGCGGCCCGCCGGATTCGCGAGCTGCTTGTACATGGTGTTGTAGCTCTCAATCATCGGGTAGGCATAGACGTACGCCTCCTTGGTGATGGCCCGCGTTTCCGCGTCCGAGGGTGTTTCCTGTGCAGCACTCGGCTGCATGGCGAAGGCGGACATGCCTAGTCCACTGAATCAGAAGAATTGGCGGTGTCGGCGATTGGGATCGTCGTACTTCCATTTGATTGTTTCGGGTCTTTGTTGTGCGCACGGATGTACCGCATGAGCTTCTTGTCGAGGTCCTTGACCGAGGTGAAGACGCCTCGAGTGATGACGTCACGCTGGATGCGCGAGAACCAGTTCTCCACCTGGTTGAGCCAGGAGGAATAGGTCGGCGTGTAGTGAATCTGGACATGCTTGTGCTCGGCGAGGAAGGCCTGCACGAGCGGGKTCTTGTGGCTGCTGACGTTGTCGCAGATGACGTGGATCTCTCGTTGCTGCGGCTGGCTGGCGAGCACGTCCTGCAAGAAGGCGACGAACTGCTCGCTGGTGTGGCGCGCAGCGGTCTTGCCGAGGACCTCGCCGGTGGCGGTGTTCAATGCGGCGAACAGGCTCAACGTGCCGTTGCGCTTGTACTCGAAGCCATGACTCTCGGCGCGCCCGGGCGCCAGCGGCAGCATGCGGTCCTTGCGATCAAGCGCCTGGATGGCCGTCTTCTCGTCCACGCAGAACACGGCCGCATGCGCGGGAGGATTCAAGTACAGGCCGATCACATCCGCCGCCTTCGTCTCGAAATCCGGATCATTGGAGACCAAGTGGCGATCCAGCCGGTGCGGCTGCAAACCGTGCTTGCGCCAGATGCGTTGCACGGCGGAAAACGACACGTCGCCCAACTCGGCCGCCAGCTTGCGGCTGCTCCAATGCGTGGAGCCATCCGACGGCTTGTGCTTGAGCGTCTTGTTCAGCACCCGCGCTTCCAGCTTGGCCACAGGCCGCTCAGGTGCACGCCCCGGATGCAGCGACACCAGCCCGGCCAGACCTTCCAGCTCGAATGCCCGCGTCCAGCGGGTCACGAAACCATCGTTGCAGGCAAGCTTGGTGCGGATGTCCACGCGCCGCTCTCCATCGGCCCACAGYAGCACGCAGCGCGCCCGCCGCGCGAGCGCCGCGCTCCCATGCCGCTTGCGGATCACCGCCTCGAGTTCGTCGCGCTCTTGGTTGGTCAGCTTCATTCTGTGCATGCTCTCCAATATGGAGCATACACAGCCAATTTCAATGATTCAGTGGACTAGCGCCCATGCCCAGTTACGCTTCAGAATTGGCTTCATGACTTTTCCGATTCGAATCAGCTCGGTTCCTGCGGGCCGCTCCGTGGAGAGGTTGTGCGATTCTGTCGCCCGCTGACAGCTTACTCTGGGTTCCCTGCCTGGTTTGGCGTCCATACACGGTCTCCAGTTAGGCCGTCGGGATGTTCCTGGCGCTTGCCGCCTTCGTTTCAAGGCGCATTTGACCAGCCTCCTGCACACCGCAGGGCTTGTTCGCCAGACGTCATCCGAGGAGGCGGGTACGCTTCTGCACCAACGTGCCATTGACACACTCAGCACAAACGCTGACGCTTTCAGCGTCCGATTCTTCTCGCCACAGCAGCCAAGCTACATGTTCAACAAGCCACTCTCTGTCTGCGCCTTCAGCGCCATCCTTGCAATGACCAACATCGCCAACTCTCAGCCTACGCCCGGCGGTGCCGCGGTTCCCGTCACAGTGGACAACTTCGTTCGCGCAGAGTCGAACATGTACGTCGCCGCGCTGGCCAAGCAGGGGACGCTGGGCAAGCTGCTCCACCGCCGCGAGCCTGCCTCGATTAACCATCAGACCGTGATTCGACTCAACCGCGATACGTTTTATACGTCCGGGGTCTTCGACCTTGACGCCGGTCCGGTGACCATCACGATGCCCGACCCGGGCAAGCGCTACATGGCGTTGCAGGTCATCAACGAAGACCACTACGTGCCGAACGTGTTCTATGGCGCAGGCACCCACACACTGACGAGGGAGAACGTCGGCACTCGCTACGTGGTCACCGCCATACGCACGCTGGTCGACCCGAGCAGTGCGGACGACATCAAGCAGGTCCAGCTGCAGGACGCCATCAAAGTCAGCCAGAAGGGCCCAGGCCAACTCGAGTTGCCGAACTGGGACCCGGTGAGCCAGAAGAAAGTGCGTGACGCGCTGCTGATTCTCTCGACGACGATTCCTGATTTCAAGAAGGCGTTCGGAACCAGGGACGAGGTGG
>NZ_JBFUIU010000321.1:0-9836 GCF_056401695.1 Variovorax sp. P4_D9 | reverse complement strand
GCGCTGACCATCGAACCGAATCTCTGGGTGCGACTTCACCTCCATGCACACGATCCCCAATTCCGGCACGATCACCAAGAAGTCGATCTCTGTTCGCAAGCCACGATTCCATGGTGCGAGGTCTAGTGAATGAAGCGCGACCCAATGCTCGGGGCACGCGGCGAGGAAGGCGAAGACATCTCTTTCACCAGGAGGGGTACGTTCATCGACGAATCCCGGAATCAATAGAGCCATTTTCTGAAGGTACTTGTAGATCTCACGACGCGCATCTCCCGTTCAGGGGCACGAAAGCTACTTTCCACGTCGTTTATCCGCCTGAAGGTGAACACGCCGGATAGACCGGAGTTTCGCGGGGCGAGCGCATTGAAATCGGCGCCGATTCGGACACCCTCGGCAATCGTTGGCGTGATCGAACGCAGCGCGACGAGCACCTGATCCCGAAGCTTTTCATGCTCCACGACACCAGCAACAATCGCTTCGCCCCGCGACCTTCCAACCTCTTTCCAAGCTAGCCGCCACAGCGCTTGATTCCAGCCGGCGTCGAAGTCGGCCAAGACTTTCATGAGGAGCATGAAGTGCTGTTCACGTTTTGGTGCGTGAATGACACTGGTGGATGGCCCCGCCCAGTGGTCGACAGCGCCGTCAATGTCGAGTAGTTCGATTCCTGCTTCTTGGAGTCTTCCAATGGTCTTCTCGCGGTCGCGTCGCAGCATTTCCGTCAACAGCTGTTTCCACGAGCCGGCATACCGACCTGGTTCCGCGGTCAAGGTGYCACCTTCCAATTCATCCACATCCGAAAGCACGAGGAACATTCCTTCCGACAGTTCTTCACAGGCGAGCCAGTCTGCAGAGAAGCCCGGAGCGGAGGCCGAAGGACCGATGCACAGAACATTCGCTTTGCCGGGGTAGAGCACTCCCTGATCGCGGCTAAGTCGTACAAGCATCGCTTTAGCAAGCGGTTCCTTGACTTTGCGTGCCGACGCGATGTCGAGATCGTCATGTATGGTCAGCTCATCATTTTGGCCTTCGGTTGTGATCGCCCAACCGCTGTCATCCTGCATCGACAAGGTGCCGACTCGCCAGCGAAAGCCGCACGCATTCACAAACTCGTCTCTGGATGGCTTTTCGCCCTCGATATCTGGGAGTAACGATTCAAATAGGTCGACTCCAAAATCCGAGTCATCCGAAAGACCTTCCCACACGAACTGCACTAGGCTTGTAAACCTCGGCGCATTGATCAACGCGTCCGGCGTGCTTGCAATACCGCGACGCCGAAGGGGACCGACCTTGAGGAGAACGTCGAACGCTGGGCTGTCGCGATACTCGCGTGATGTATGGATAAAGTGGCAGGTCTCGAGACGTATTGGCCCTAACGAGCTCATGGCATCTTCGAAGTGACACCTATCTGCGCGACGACAATAGATACGGATCTCCTTCCCCTCGACAAGAAGCCTATGCGCTTCAGCCGCGACCTCCTGGCGGAGGCGGCTGCCTCGCAGAGCCATGGCCTCGGATGCCGCAATTGATTCGACGAAACTTTTCGCGATATCTTTGCCCCAACGTCTTTGACAATCCTCGACTTCGCCGAGCAGCGAGCGAAGAAAGCGGGGAATCTCCGAGTCGAACAAGCAGGGTGCGGTGAGCCATCCCGCCATCTCAAATTGCAAACGTGCTGCAACGTTCGCGAGTTCTTCGTCTTGACCCTCGCAAAGCGCCTTGACAATTTTTCTCGCAGCTCTTCGCAATGTTCCCAATGCGGCGTCGCTGATGATGAACCGGTCCCACTGCAAAGGGGCCGCGGCGTCGGCAAGCTCGAAGGCTCGCGTAGCTGTGATGGGAGCGATCAGCTGTTCCGACACAGCACGACTCCGGTGATTCCGTTTGGTGGCTGTTGCATGAAGCAGGCGGGAAGGGGTTCCGCTCGGTACCATTGGCGAAGGTTGCCGATCGCTTCTTGAGCTTCCTCAAGGGTATCTTGGTCTGCGCACCTAGGCAGTACTGCAATAACATCTGAGTTGGCGAACTCAGCCTGGGATAGCACCTGTAGCAGCGTCGCACCGCTGTCCGCCACGACTATACTAGGGGGAGGGCCTGGTCGGTCCATGCGCGTCGTCCGCGGGTTGAAGTATGTCATTCGCGATACGGTTCCTGGCGGACTCCAACTCTGAATTGTTAGCAGTTCAGTCAATGACAGCGCTTTTGGGCCCACAGAAAACGAAAAGGAATCCAGTACAGAACGGGTAATTTCTGGCCCTGTCGGGCGGCCGGCCAGACAGACTCCAACGTGTGAGCAAGCTAAGTTCGGAGGAAGGATTGTGGCTTCGGGGCAAATGGCTGCGAACGGATAGCCTGTAAGCGATCCTCCGGAAGTTGCTACCAAATAGGGWGACGAGCCATTGATGTGGTACCTTCTCGCGCTTGTGGCGTAGAGGCTTGTGACGCCAGTTCGCTCGCGAACTTGAATGAATTGGCCTAGTGTTGGTCCAGTGCCCACACCGAGTATTTGCAAGGTGCCGCCGCTCTCAGCGTTTCTGATGCGTGAAGAAGCTGATGACAGAAAGCCGCAGGCCGCTTGCTCCGGATGGCAATGAGTTTTGCAGTCGCGGCAATGTTGCACGAACTGTCTTGCGTTTCGTACTAGTGCGTCGAAGTGCGAGTGGATCTCGTTGGCGTCGGGACGGCAAAGTTGGCCGAYGAGCGCTCCAAGCGCGACGAGGCCGGCGCCTGGCGAGTCGGCAGGCGTTGAGATCACAGCGACCCTGCGTCTCTGCTCAAGTTCGGTCGCCTTAGGGATCCATTCGAAACCGACGTCAATAAGCCACCGCGCCCACCTCGGCAAAGGCCGGGGTGGGCCTCCTGCTTCGGATACCAGCACGGACGGTGTGCCCAGTGAAACTTCGTTTGTCTCCGCGAGTTGATCCTCCATCATGTTCTAAAATGTAATGCAGTCCGATCGACAGTCAACCCGATTTCCCATCGTGACGGGCCTCACGCAACGATTCGATCACCAAGCGTGACCTTTTCCCAGCGCGCACCTCGTCAACGTAGTGGAGACACGGCTTCTTGTGCCGTTCGAGAAGGACCGTACCTGAAAGTGCTGACTACGAAACCCACTCGTTTGAGGATCGCAGTAATAGTCCGATGAAGGCCGGCCGCCCGAGGGCATCACAAGCGCAGAGCTTCGCGAGGTTCTCAAGCAAACGCGCCGCTGGAAGTGGCTGGTCAACTTTCGCCTGTGCCTGTCGGCCGCCGAGATCAAGATCCGAGAAGGCCTGGAATGGGAAGGCTTGCCCTGGAAGCCCAAGCAGCCGGTGCGCCGCGAAGTAGGCGATGGAATCCCGGACCGCAATCAGGGCAAACGATATGGGACTTCTGCCTTCGAAGTGCAAATGTCGCCGCAAACGCATGAGGAGACCCTTAGGCGTCAACGTCGCTATCGTGACTCCGGCGTACGCGGCGCCTGGTTCCCATGCTCCTCGCAGGGGCGACCGCTGCGCGAAGCCTTTCAAAGGCTTGATCGCGGCGACCCCAACCCTTCTCCGTTGGGAGTCGAATCCTTCGAGCGTACCGAGCGTGGCGCTCCGCGGTGGGTATACAGCGCTGGCGACGTTGCATAGCTCATGTCGTCGATTGCTATAGTCGCGCGCATCTCCTTTCATTGCACCCGTGGCTGAAAAAGACGCCCCTCTCGTTGCGACCGAGCTCCCCGATGGCCCCCCTTTCATAGAGGCAACTCGCTTCTCCAGGTGGAGTCGGTGGTCGGACCGCTCGGCGCTCGAACGCCTGGCGCTACCAGGCATCTACGCACTCGCCATCTCGGACACGGTCCTTGCCGACCAGCCGTTCTCTTGGCTGGAAGACATTCGCTACATCGGGATGACGAATGCTGCGCTGTCGAAACGACTGCGGCAGTTCGACAAGGCCATCAACGCGCGCCAAGGCCACGGCGGCGGCGAGCGCTTTCTAAATGACTTCCGTGCCCTCGGAACCCTGCAGCCCAAGCTCTTCGTTTCCGTCTTGCCCTTCGAGTGCGATGTGCGGTCGATTGCACCGAAGGACCTCCTCGCGATGGGAGACGTTCTGCGTGCGGAGTTTGCTTGCTTCGCCGAATACTCAAGGCGATATGGCCGCCTGCCTAAGTACAACGACAAGAAGCGCGCGCCGAAGCTGGTGTGGCACAAGTGGGCCGCGGCAGTTGCACCGACCTCCCCTGCTACCTAGGCGAGGTTTTGCCCGGGCTACCCGCCGCACTTCCGCCCAGACGGTCGCCTTCCCGAAGTCGTAGGCCGCGTTTTTATGCGCGGCGCGGCTGCGCACTTGAGGCAATCATCCGTTCGAACTCCTTCGCTCGGCCAGCCCTTGGCATCGCGTTCGGCGTATGGGCACGCGAACAGCATGCGTGGCACCGATCTGCGCTCGCGCTTGCTCGACCTGCGCCTCACTCGGCTTCGGGTAGGTCATCGAACAGCGCCACATCTCGGGTCACTTCGCTCGCATCAATCTGCGTCGTCATGCCAACTGCGAAGCCATTCCCGTGCCCAGATTGACGGGGCTCGGAGAAAAACTCTCACTCACACTCTGAGAGGCCTGGGGCCGCGGCCTCGGCCATTTTGTCTACTTGATGCTTCCTGCGGAGCGGTTCACCTCGGCCACATCCAGCATCTCATCAGGCGCGCGTCATCCTCCTTGCCGTGGTCCCAGAACACCGCCTCCTGTTCCCACATTCCGTCGAGATGCTGCTTGCCTTCCTCCAGCGTCATTTGCACCCTGCCCTGGCGCGGCCAGTAGTGCGAGCCGAGGACCTGCGCCGAGAGCAAGATGGAATTGATCACCAAGGCGGTGTCCTTGAATATCTGCTCCGATTCCGCTCCGAAGGACGCCATGAAGCGGTACTTGAGGGTGGCGAGGTCGTTGAATACCGAGGGCATCCGCGCGATGCTGGCTGCCATCGAGAAAGAATTAGGCAAGACGGTGGCGCCTTGCTTCCGCGAGCCGATGAGCACATATACGTGGCTTACCCGGGCGCGAGACTGGTGGGGCAAGAAGCCCAACTAGCGCTTGAAGCGTCCAGGCGGCACGGCGCCCTTGCGCTTGACCTTGACCCATGTATGAGATTATGCGGCGCACGTAAGTAACCCAGTCGAGGAGCACCATGCGGCCTGAGATTGCATCGTTGCAAGAGCGGATGAGTAAAGGCGGAGACTGGATGAAGTTCCGCGACGAAATCGCATCACTGCATGCGGAGGCGAACACCGAGGAAGAGTACGTCCTCTTGCTCCAGGCGCATCGCATTTTGGTCTCCGTCGGGGAACACGCATACGACGAGAACACATGGAAGAAGCTCTTGCCGGTGACGACAGCCGAGTACCGTACGTTCCTCGCTAAGGAGGCAATGGAGGACGGGCACATCAATCCAGTTCTAGCGGATCGAATCACGCGAAGGGAAGTGGAGGCTGGCCGCCTAGCGGCGGACGACGAGCTTCGCGCCCTTGCAAAAGCCGGTGGCGCAGTCCTAGGGGATTCGGCAGGGTTGAATGCGCATCATTGCAGGCAAGGAAGCTGGTTCTGCTATGGAGTGTTGGCGGCTGTCGCAGTGTCGACCGTTCTCGCGCGATTCGGGTGGTCGCCCTGGTGGGTTGTTGCCCTCGGCTTTGTGGTCGGCTGGTTTATCAATGAGCGTGAAGCCAAGCGAATTCGACTAGAAATCGTAGCGCGACGAAGTGGGCAAAAATAGCGTCGACTGAGGTCCATGGCGCACGACAGAAGTGTCTGGATCGCCGTCGGTGCGCACCGGCTCCAACGACACTGGCGCACCGTTGACCCGAGCAACTTGATGAGGCCGCCAAGGCCCTGAAGGACCAGGAGCAGGACGAGGACGTGCCGGCACGTAGACGCTATCCTCGCGCTTGGCGACCAGCCCTTCGAGGCCGAGCCCGACGACGGCTTCGTTGAACAAGCGTTCGCTGTTCGCCTCAAAGTGGCCGCGGATCAGGGCGGGCGCAGACAGCAATCCAGTCGTCGCGTTCCATCGCACAAGCGCAACAAAATACTGGATACTTATCCAGTGTATTGTGTCGTCTACCAGCTCCGCCAACGCGGCGAAAAGCTCCCGCCAGACATCGTCCGGCAGCGCCCGGTCGAAGGCTATCTCGTGTTCGACAAGCGCGGAGGATGGCCAGTGCACGACGCCAAGCTTTTCGACAAGCGCGGCTCGACGAGAGAGATTCTCCCGGCGCTGAAGCACGCGAGCACCGTGAAGATCGACAACGGGATCATGCTCAGGGGCTTGGAGGACGCGGGCTACCAAAAGCACCATCAGCAGGCATGGTGGGTACTGCCGGGCCTCATGGACGACACGACGATCAAGTCTTGAGTGATTCGATCTCCTCCGTCGAAGATCATGACCGCGGCCGAGGCGATCGAGCGGAAAGAAGGACGTTGTCACTGAGGACATGAACGACACATCGACGTGGGTGCGGGACGGCGAGAAGTGGCGCTGCGCACTGCATACGGAGACGCCGGTTGCGCAGACCACGGCGCACTGAACCTCGAGACGGGCCAAGGACGCTATCAGACCACGCGCTGCAAGCCTCCAGACCGGGCGCCTGATTGATGGGTCCGGGCCGCTTCTCGCGAGCTGCCGCCTTCCAATCAGCGGTCAGCGGTCAGAGGCAGATCTGTCGATCCCAAATGCCGCACTCAACTCATCAAGAGCCTCATCGGCCACCCGCACAGCCTCCTGAAGG
Source organism: Variovorax sp. P4_D9 (assembly GCF_056401695.1). Classification (NCBI taxonomy): domain Bacteria; kingdom Pseudomonadati; phylum Pseudomonadota; class Betaproteobacteria; order Burkholderiales; family Comamonadaceae; genus Variovorax; species Variovorax sp. P4_D9. Next base: position 3,090 of record NZ_JBFUIU010000321.1, on the reverse strand, counting down.
CCAATGTCAATCGGCGCGCCCTTACTCAGCAGTCAGAAATATAGGCGACAGAAGGCGCTTGGAAGAATGATCGAACAAGCCGGCGATTCTTCTGCATGTCGCGCAGTTGCTGGTCGACGCGGATTTCAAGTTTCTCGCCGGCTCGCAGCGGATTGCGAGCCACGCCGGTGCGCTTGACGTGACTCCACACCAGCTCGTCCGGATTCAGGTCCGGTGCGTAGCCCGGCAGGATGTGCATGCTCAGCTGGCCCTGGGTCGACTCGATGTACTCGCGCACGTTGGCCTTCTTGTGGGCCGGCAATCCGTCGACGACAAGGTGCACGGGCTTGCTGCGGCCCTTCATCATCTTCTTGAGCAATTCGATGAACAGTTCGGCATTCAAGGCACCCTGGTAGGTCGCGAACCAGAAGCCTCCCTTGGCGTTGACTGCTGAGGCCGCCGAGAYCGACTGACGCTGGCCGGGCCGCTCAATGACCGGAGTCTTACCCTTGGGCGCCCAGGTCTTGCCGTGCACGGTGTCGGCACGAAAGCCCGATTCGTCCCAGAAGTAGACTTCGCCTGCGCTTTTCCTCGCGGCAGCGGCAATGGCGGGGTAGGTTTCACGCTGCCAGCGCTCGATGGCTTGAGGGTCGCGCTGATAGGCGCGCTGCAGCGGCTTCTGCGGGGTCAGCCCGAGCTTGGCCAGCAGCGCACCGACCGCTGTCACCCCTATCTTCGCGCCGAACTTCTGCTCGATCAACGTCACGACAATGGCGCGTGTCCACAGCCCGAAGTCCAGGCCGTACTGGCGCGGGTCGCGTCCATTGATCCAACGAAACACCTGGCGCTCTTGTGCGGGACTCAGCGTTCGCGGTCGGCCGGTGCCGCGCGTGCCGCGCAATGCCTTGAGGCCTTTGCCTCGACCCGACGAGGCCCTCAGCCATTTGTAGATCGTGGTGCGGCTGAAGCCATAGGCGGCAATCACCGTAGAAGGCTTCTCTCCATCGCGAACTCGCTCCACCGCCATCAGGCGAATCTCTTCCAGCGTCTTGTGATCCAGCGTGCGGCCATCTCGCTTCATGCCCTATTGGACCATCAATTCGATTGCCGTGGTGATCGTTTGTAGCCTAAATTATCGACTACTGAGTAACAAGCTCCGCCGGAGGGTTGAGGGCGAACATCATCCTCTCGCATGCGGCGAACCATTTCAGTCTGGCTTGAACCCTGTCGGCCGGCGTGCTCATTGATAGTTCCTTCGTCGTAAGTTTTTTATCCTACGACTGACCTTGCCCTTGGAATCCGTATCCCATAGCCGAGCTCATGAGTTGGCTTGCCTTGGTTGATTGGCAAGCCAGTCCTGCTCGACCTGCATCGGGCTGACGTTGGTCGCTAGGGTGTCCGGATGATCGGCCGGGCGCGTAATGGGATAACAATGAACCATACCGAACTATCAATATCTTCGATCATTGTGATTGCAGCGGTCGCCGGGTACTTTCTGATACCAACGTCGACCACGCGGGTTGTCGAGTATGGCTGTAGTGTGCCAATGACAAACGACGACAAATGCACCGGCATTGGCAAAACCGGGCTTGGCTGTAGTGTGCCGATGCCGTTGACTAACGACGGCCAATGCACCGGCAAGTTCATACGGCGGAGCGCGCTGCGATTTATCGTCAATCAGCAAACGGGCGCTGTCGCGTGGACGGTCGATCACAACATTGGCGATTGGGCGATCTCCGGGGGGGTGCTCGATAAGTGCGCGGTCGTCGACTCCGAGAACTGGCAGTGCGCCGCTGGAGTGGAGGAAACTATCGGCGTGCACGATGGTGTCTATCTGCGCAGTTCGCCGGGCATCGGTGGATATGAGGTTCCCGGCTATACCGGTTGGCGCTACTGGCGTGAACGCCTGTTGATGCTGCTACCCAAGTAGGGCTCCGGAGTCTTGCGCTGAGGCATGTTGCGTGACATTTCGCGCATCGGCGACCGCATGAATCCGAATTCGGAATCCAGCCAGCGCCGTTGTCGGGGCCTACCGGCCTGACGGGCAGGTTTGGGCCCGAAGCTGCCTATCAGAACACGGAAAGGAAAGCCAGAAGCAGTCGCTCAACGTTTGAGGTCAATGGTAGGGTTAGGCGTTGGTTAGGCGTCTTATAGAAGATGAATCGCCAGTACCGCCAACCAACTTCCAACAAAGAGCGAAGGCAAGAAGAGCCAAGGCAGGATGAGCTCAAAACGCTTTGTGTTGGGAATGAAGCCAATCACATCTGGTCCTGAGTAGTCTTGAGGTTTGTTGCGATCCCATTGCTGCTTCAGTCCTTTGATCGCCTCCTGAGAACACCAGAGAATCGCAAGCGAGGAAACTGAGGAGCCAATCCCTAATACGACGAGGCAAAGCACCAGTTCCTTAGCGTCTTTCCAAGCAAAACCTAGAGCTGCAAAGAGAAGACCCTGGAGAGTTGCCAGCCACGTGAATCGATGATTAATCAGCTCCGCTTCTTTGACAATCATCTCCCGTACTATTTTGCCGTCATCGTTAGYCCAAGTCATGCATCTTCTCCATTCGCTTGAGGCCCGACCTGCTCGCTGCAGTGGACGCCTAACGGATTGCGCGCTCTGCCGTTGAGCGCACTTCAGCGGCCCGCTTGGTCTGGCCAGACCACTCCGATTCCTGCCCACTCTTGCCCGTATCGCGACTCGCAGAGTTCCCGCGTCCGCAACTCGTTCCAGAGTCGCGACACACAACAATGCGTCGCCGCATGCCAGTCCGAGTCAACAATGTCGTGCAGGGCAACCAGGCGTGCGCCGAGCGATTCGGCAAGTGCGTAGGCGGCTGCGCAGTCGCGGTAGCTCGGCTCTCCGTCGATGAATACGGCATCGATTCGCGGGCCGATAACTTCGCGCAGAACTTCGCGCGTCCGCGGATCACCGGGACGGCCGACCACACAGCGGATCTCCTGCGCAAAGCGCGCAGCGGCAGCGGACTGCGCGGCGGCGTGGGCCGGCAGTGTCGCGGTTCGAGTGAAGTGATAGCGATGTCGCGGCCCTCCCGCCGAAACGCGCGCGCGACGTGCCATACGACCCCTCCAGTGCCAGAGCCGATGGCGAGGAGGC